>CAYREJ010000291.1:0-2844 GCA_964423235.1 uncultured Acidobacteriota bacterium
ATATAGTTTATAGAGTTGAGAGTTTATAGAGTTCCACAGGTAGGGATTAGGGATTGGGAATTGGCGATTGGGAATTAGGAATTAGGAATTGGGGATTAGGAATCAGGGATTAGGAAGTAAATGTTCAATAAATTATATAAACTTTATCTTAATTTTTCTCAGATAGTAAAATCATAATCTCTAAAGGTAAGGAATGGTGGAACTCTCAACTCTATAAACTCTACAAACTCTATAAACTCTATAATCTCTTTACATTTCAAGTGCATTATTATATATTAATCTATTAAATTTTTAAAAACACATCCTCTGAAAAAATGATAACAAACAAAATAGAAGAAGATGTAAATATATTAATAAATAAAGCAATTCAAGTTGTAAGTGTTGAAGAATTAAAGAAAAAATTACTAAGATTTTATCAAGAAGGAACTCCTTTAAAAGTGAAATTAGGGCTTGATCCAACATCCCCGGATATTCATTTAGGACATACAGTAGTTTTAAATAAAATGAGAGAATTCCAGGATTTAGGACATGAAGTAATCCTTATTATTGGAGACTTCACTGCTTTAATCGGAGATCCCTCCGGAAGAAATATAACAAGAAAACCATTAAGTAAAGAAGAAATAGAAATAAATGCTTCCACATATACAGAGCAAGTTTTAAAAATTTTAGACCCTCAAAAAACAAAAATTGAATATAATAGCAAATGGCTCCGTCAATTAGGTTCGGACGGCTTCATAAGACTTTGCTCAAAATTTACTGTTTCTCAGATTCTACAGAGGGAAGACTTTTCTAATCGCTTAAAAGAAAATAAGCCCATTTCTATTCATGAAATAATATATCCTATTGCTCAAGCTTATGATTCAGTTATGATAAAAGCTGATGTAGAATTAGGTGGAACTGATCAAACTTTTAATTTGCTTCTCGGGAGAGAATTACAAAAGGAATTCGGTCAAGAGCCTCAAATTATTATGACTATGCCAATTTTGGAAGGAATTGATGGAATAGAAAAAATGAGTAAATCCCTAAAGAACTATATCGGTATTACTGAAAGCCCTTCTGAAATTTTTGGAAAAATTATGTCTATCTCAGATGAACTTATGTTCAAATATTATCTAATATTAACCAATACTACATCTTCTGAAATTGAAAATTATAAATATCTTATTAAAGAAAATAAGTTAAATCCAAAAGATTTAAAAATTAATCTTGCTAAATTAATAATAAAAAGATTTTATATCGAAGAAGAAGCTGAAAAAGCTGCAGAAAATTTTCTTCATATTTTCTCCGAAAGAAAATTGCCACGATTATTTGAAGTTTCTTCCTACAAATGTCAAAAAGAAAAATTATGGATTGTTAAGCTAATTTTAAATGAAGGGATGGCTCCTTCTCAAAGTGAAGCAAGAAGATTAATTAAGCAAGGAGCTGTTTATTATAAAAATTTATCAATAAACGAAGATCTTCCTACTGAACTTTCTATTAAAGATATGACTAAAGTTATTTCAGAAAATTTAGAATTAGATATTTCAAAACCGATTATCATTTTATTAAAAGTAGGAAAAACTAAATTCAAAGCCATTAAATTTGAGTAATTAATAAAATGTTTTCCCTCTCTTTAGAAAATGTATATAAAAACAAGCTTTTTATAGATTTCATAAATAATAAATTAGATGTCAAACCTCCTGCAGAAAGAGATTTAGAAATTTACCGTGAGAAAGCAAAAGAGATTTTTTCCTATTCATATAATTATCAGGATCTCGGCGAAGTTTTATTAAAGCAAAACGAAGATTTCCTACGAGATAAACCCTTTGGTAAGGATATAATTTCCATATTGAAGAAAAAGAATTATCTATGTGTAGTTTCGGGTCAACAACCGGGTTTATTAGGGGGTCCTTTATATACCCTGTTTAAGATTTTAACCCTCATAAAATTAAGTAAATGGATACAAAATCACATAAATATACCGTGCCTGCCTGTATTCTGGATTGTTTCTGAAGATGATGATGTTAAAGAAATCATAGATATAACTTTAATATCTCAAAATTGGGAGCTTTTCAAAATAGTAAAAGATTCTTCTAATATAATAGATAAGCAGATAATTAGCACTCTCTCCTGCTCTTCTGACCTCATAGCCAATGTTGTCAATAAAGCTAAATCCCTTCTGTCGCAAACTATTTATACAAACGATATCATCCAATTAATTTCTGACTCCTATAAATTCAATTTTAACATACCAAAAGCTTTCATTAAATTTATGCATACCATTCTTAAAGACTACCCTATTTTATTTTTAGACCCTTCTGAGGATAATTTTAAAAAAAATTCTTCTTCTATTCTTTTTAGACTCACTAATGACTATAAAAATATTTCTGAACTCCTTTCTAAAAATACTGATAATATTAAAAATAATGGCTATATTCCGCAAATCAAGCTCAATAAAAATCAGCTGCCTTTCTTCTTTATTGAAAATAATAAGAGGCTCCCATTAATTTTAGAGGATAAAGTTTATCTTAAGGGAACATACAAAATTTTCCCCTTAAAAGATTTTCTCAAGTTAATAATAGATAATCCTTTAAAATTTACTCTTAATGTAATATCAAGACCTTTAATCCAAGATTATCTTATACCCAATATGGCTTATGTAGGCGGTCCAGCTGAAATCTCTTATTTATACCAAATTTATCCTCTATATAAATATCTGAATATCCCATTTCCTCTCTTAATACCAAGACATAGTGCTACCTTATTATTTCGCAAAGCTCTTAAAATACTTCAAAAAAATAAAATATCATTACAAGAATTCTTTTGCAGTAAAGATTTCATCCCTATACCACCTTTATCAGAAGA
>CAYREJ010000292.1:0-2826 GCA_964423235.1 uncultured Acidobacteriota bacterium
TTACCTATAACCTATTACTTATAATCTTTGCGTGCTTTGCGAGCTTTGCGTGAAAAATTATTTTGGAGGAAACTGACCAATTATATAAAAGGTAAGATATGGTGGAATTCACAACTCTCAACTCTATAAACTCTATAAGCTTTTCTCTGCGGTGAATTTATCTGAAAAGTAAAATATGCCTTCTAATTATCTTAACTTCCTAACTTCCTAACTTCTCAACTTCCTTCATTGTGGTTTCTAATTTTTTTGCTATTGGATTGGCTTTTATTCATTGGCTCTATGCATCTTATCCGACAGTCCGGACAATACCTTAAGTATTTTTCTATCCCTTTATTCTCTTTTAGCTCTTCCATTATCTTCAGAAAAGCTTTCTCAGTTATGTAAGGCTTACCGCATCCTTTGCAATAAATTTCCTTAGAAGATACTATTACCTCTTCATCTTTTAAGTACTCTTCCAGATCAAAAACTTTCTGTAATTTTATTAACTTTAATGGACATATCTTAATACATTCAACACATCCTATACAATTAGAATATTTAAAAATTATGCGCTTCATTCCATCCCTGTTTTCTATATTTAAAGCAAAAGAAGGACATACCTTCACACAAGCTTCGCAAAAAAAACAGCTCTCTTCCTTTATCATTATTTTACTAAAAAATTCTGAAATAATATTTAGATTATTCTTAAAATCTTCTCCATCTTTGAATACCTTAATTAAACTCTTGAAGTCATCACATTCATTGCTATTGTTGAACTTTCGTATCTCTTCAAGTTTCTTTATCTTATTTATTGCATCATCAATTTCTTTTACATTATTTGCTATCTCTAACCTTTGAGAATTTAATTTAAAGTAATCCATTAAATTTTTTGTGAAGTTTATTAATCTAACTAACCTTCTCTCAATAGGATTCTCTGCGTATATGATCACTCCATCTATTCCTGCATAAAAACACTTCAGCAATAAATAAAAGTTTATTACTTTTAAATCCGATAATTCAATAACAAAATAATTATGCTCATTTATGCATTTTATCTTATAATTGTCGGATTTATTTATAAATATTATCACCTTTGGCTTTAATAAAAATTCATTTGTGCTATATAAATACATTAATCTCTCTGTTTTATCAGGATTTAATTTAGGCAGTATTATGGCTTTTGAAGGGCATTCCCATAAGCACTTTCCACAAGAATTACATTTATCTATTTCAATTTCTGCTGCACCTCCATTTTGCTTTATCGCTCTCCTATCACAAATGTAATAACAAATCCTGCATCCCTCTCTTCCTAAACACTTCTTAGAATCAATAAATGGTATCAATTCATATTTTACTATCAAACTGGAAAATAATTCTCTTCTTGTTAATTTATTTTTTAGCTTAAAGACTGGCTTAAGGTTATATAATGAAAAATCTTCTCCTTTTAGCCTTATTAAGCTTTTCATTAATTCTAATATTAATCTCTCTGAATTGTTATAGCATGAATGTAATTCTTTGTTTTCAATAGTCTCAATGTATTCAATTGCTTCTGTAAATATCCCATAATTCCCAACAGCTCTCTTTATGTCCTCTTTGATAAAATTCTCTCCGCAAGCACAAACAATTACGCTCTTTAATCTTTCAGCTTCTATAATATCTTTTATCTTTCTTAAATTCTTACATAGCTCACTTATCTCATAATAATCTATATCCTGTCCCCTCTCTTTCATTAAAAGAATTGCTCTTTTGTATTGTTGGGAAATATTATTGTTCTTGCAGAAACAAAAAATAAATTTTGGTTTCATTTTTAATCAACAAATTACTCATTTACTGATTGGCTTAAAAGAAAATTTAGATATTCTTTGTCTAATATAACAAATTTTACCATTAGTTTTGCCATTTCTTTGTAGAAATTAATCCGAGCACGATCTTCAAGAACCTCAAAGAATTTTTTTATGAAAGGCATCAAATGCTCTTTTAGAAAGTAAAATTGACCTTGGAAGAATTTATTTCTACAAAGAAAACTCATGAATTCTAATTCTAAAGCTATATGGTCAGGTATTTCTGTTATTTCTTTATTCAATTGAAAATCATAATTTCCATAAAAATTAATAACTTCTAAAGTTGCCTCACCAAATAACTTATTTTCTTTATAAATAGATTCGTAAGGGGGACATAATAATTTTCCGGGTCCATAAAACAATCTGCTATATTCAAGTTCTAATTCTTCAGCAGAGACATTGGAATTTTTAAGTGCAGTTAATTCATTTTCAAATACAAATTTGCCATAGAGTAATGAAATCATTTCAAAATTCTTGAAGAAATCTTTACCTATATTAGCTTTTATAAAGAACTTAGAAAAATTTTTATAAATATTTTCTCTAACTGCATTGATATCAAAATTAGCAAAATTATTCTTTTGATAAATATTTAATAAAGATTTTAGAGAGTTAATAGTTATCCCATATTTTTTTCCTTAATGAAGCATATTTGAATTGGGATAGATAAAAGGATTAAGATACCGGATAGCCAAATTATAGGCGAGCCGATAATTCCTTTTACGATAAATAAGTGTAAACTTTTGGATTCTTCTACGAAATAAGCGACGGGGCTACCGAAAGCAGTTCTTGTAGCGAATAGAATTCCTGCAAGAATTAAAAAGGTGCCGACAGCCGCCGATAATCTTATTAAAGGCATTTTAATTTTAGCAAGAACCGGAGTAGCTCTAACTCTTTCTAATTCAAATTGAAGCTCTTTTGGTAATTCTAAAATAGGTAAAATTTTAATTAAAATTGAGTAAAAGAAGATGCAGAAGATGACAGTTCCGAACATTAAAGATAATTCTGG
>CAYREJ010000293.1:0-734 GCA_964423235.1 uncultured Acidobacteriota bacterium
ATCCGGGAATCAATAGCAGAAGGCTGTTGTGTGGTGAACATAAAAGATATTCCAAAATTACGACCTTCTCTAACGAGTTTAACTAATAATTCACCTGCTGGATTCTTTCTCTCAGCAGGAAGAATATTTTGTGCCTCATCTATCACTATCCAACAGGGAGGGATATAATTTTTGTTAAATAATGTTTCTTCCCCTGTTATTAGCTTATGCTTTTCAATTTCACTTGCTTGAATACGATATTCAATAATTTTTTTAATTAAAGAAGAAACAATTATAAGCCTTAAATCATCAGGTATCTTATGTAAAAGAAGAATACTTAAGCATCCAGCCATAAGTATTTCTTCTAATTTTGTTCCTTTTTTTTGAAATAAAGGATTATAAGAGAATGTTAACAATTGCTGAAGGAGCGCACGCCTTGTTTCTGAATGATAAATTTGTGATATTTCAGAATCATTTTTTAGACAATTTATTAAATCCTCTATTGAATAAACTTGTATTGGTGGAAATCGTGTTTTGCTATCTGTCCATCCTTCTTGAGTAACTTTTATATAAACTTCATTAAGTAGCTGTCCTATTCTATCTGAAAAAATATCTACTCCTAAAAGGTATCCCCAATCAGAAGCTGAGAGATCCGAGGTATTAAGAGTAAACAGATTAGGCTTAGTTAAAGGTAGAAGTGTATTATTTTGCTTTGGCTCGAATAAAAAAATATCTAATTCTTCAGGTTGTAAATC
>CAYREJ010000293.1:744-2817 GCA_964423235.1 uncultured Acidobacteriota bacterium
CATTTTTGTTGAAGAGAAATTTGAGATTTTACTATTTCTGAAGGGGATTCTTTAAGTGAGAATCTCATCCATTGGTAAATTCCTAATGTATCAAATAAAAGAATAGCCTTTTTTTTTGAGATAAGAGAGATAGCAGTTTTTTGATCTTTAGTAGATAATCCCTCTGCTATGCTTCCCAAAGTATAAGATTTTCCCGAACCTCTTTTTCCAAAAATTGCTATTACATGTTCTGAAGCTACTTCAAGAAAAACAGGAACGACACTTCCTATTTCGGCAAGACGACCCATTAAAATTCTATCAGGATAAGATTTTTCATCTTGTAAGCCCACAATGATTTCTTTCCCTATAAACTTGGGTTTCACAGTAAATTTTTTCATAATACTTATCCAAAAATAAGAGGAGCTATTTCATTTACTATATCATTATCAATAACTGGTTGTTCCTTATCCCAGGCAGAAATTGCACATTCGTTAATTGCTCTAATTATATTTCTTGGTAAAGCCTTCTCTGGGTCTTGAGTCGCGTAATCTGCTAATAAATCAAAAGCATCAGCATTGAATGGATAAGTTTGTAAACTCACCTTTAATTTTTCATTCTTTATTCTTTTATCAGCCTTTTCCTTATCTATAAATTCATCAAGCATCTCTTTGACGAATGTTTCTACATCCTTAATGGCAGGTAAATGAGGGATATCTATGATATTGTCTTGTCCTACTCTTGTGCGAATATCAGCACGGTAATACCACTCGGGCATATCATCAAGCGTAACGGCAGTGCCTGCTATTATAAACCCAACAGTAGAATTTGAAGGTTCCGCAAGTTTCCTCAAGTAATCATGTAAAGACTCCATTGCATCGCGCCCTTTTTCTCCACCTCCTACATTTTTAAATTGCTCAGCTTCATCCACAAGAAATATTAATTTTTTATTATTCCTCTCTGCCAATCTACCTAACCCTTCAAGAAGATTAATCATATCACCTACGCCTACATCTCCTAAATTACGTGTTACTCGTAAACTTTCAAGTTCCTTAGCATTCAATGTTTGACCACAAAACCATCTCCAAGCAGCGAAAGCAAGATCCCCTCTTGTTAATCCTTTAGATGCCTCGACCATATTTATCTCGTTGCGGAAAATTATCTTTAGCTCAGATTCAAAATTAGCTCCGCTTGAGGAAAGCTTTTCAATCCATGAGGTTACTTGATCCTTCCCTAAAGCTTCCATCAGTTGAAGATGCCAATCGCGAAAATTAGATTTGCTCCTCATTTCAAGATCTAAATGGACAGTATGAACATTTAATTTGCAAGTGCTTGGTTTATTGTTCCGAAGTATGTATCCAATATAAAAAAGTGTCTGTGTTTTACCTGAACCAAAAGGACCATAAATTAACATCTTTGGCACTCCGGGAGACAAAAAAGCTCTTTTGAGTTGATTTAATAGCTGTGCTTTTATTGTTTCTCTTCCAAAGTAGAATTTTGCATCCTCAGGATTAATCTTTGGGTCAATAGAAAAGGAATCTCCCTTCTTCAAACAAAACCATTCTTTGAAATGCATGGCTACCTCCTTTCATAGGTTATTTTTTTAACAATTTTACTTTCCTTTAAGGTTCTCAATCTCACACTCCCCCAATAGTAAAGCTCATGCAGTATCTGTTTTCCTCTATCATTTGAAAAGATTAGCATTCCAATCTCAATATTTTTTTCTATCGAAGCTTTAGTAAGATTACCAGAACCTAATAAAGCAAATCCTGTATTCCTGCCCATACAAATATAAAGCTTAGCGTGAAGAGAGTTGTTGTATCTTATCTCTGCAAAATTAGATTTCATTAGAATATTTATTGCCTCAATATTGAAATTATCTTGTGGTTCTCTTGTAATTATATAGGTAGGGATTTTTTCAATATCTATTTTCTCTTTCAATCTTTCTATCGAAAAACGTGTTCCAGATAAACTTCCAATAATAGGAGTTATAATAATTAGATTAGGATGCTGCACTTCTGATAAAAAGAATTTTTTCAAAAAATCCTCGACGGGATTCTCGGTGATCTTAACAAAGGTAAAGGTCTTTTCATCTCT
>CAYREJ010000294.1:0-2811 GCA_964423235.1 uncultured Acidobacteriota bacterium
TTATTGAGTTCTATCTCGAAAGGCATTGGATTTATTATTGGATTATATCGGGCAGTAAGTATCTGGGGTATAAAAGCAGGCAAATGAATTCCCAAAATTCTGAAATCATGAATAGTATAATAAAAATTATTACCATTCATTATTTCTATAATAATTCTTGCGCTGAGACAGAGACGCTCTGTATTATTGCAAGCACGAACCGATATGTATCCTTCATCAAAAGCCAAATTAACTACATAATTTGCAAATAGCTTTGAAAGCAGTAAGTTTACACTTTCCTCTTTTAACATAAAATACGGCTTAAGCTTTTGTAGACTTATAATTTCTATCACACTTTCTCTCATTAATTTGTAAGGATTAATAGTTATGTCCATTAATTCTATACTAACATTTTCTATCGATAGAACTGCGTTTTTATTTTCATGCAATGGGATGGTCACAGATTTCATATATATTGTTACTTTGCGAAATCTTCCTCTTACAGTATCTTCATATGAGAAAGGTAAGATTTTAATTCTTAAACCTTCAACCGATTTAGCATGCTCATTTATGTATGAGAATAATTTCGCTTTTAATTTTTCAATTACATTGTGTGGCTTTGCTTTGGGAAGAGGTGTAATATCTCTAACATATATTGTAGCAATACTTCCATCTGGAAGATTTTTTTGCCATTTATTTTTGAATACAAGCTCAAATTTTTTTCGCTTATTAATAAATTCATTCATAATCTTTATTGGCTCTCTTCTTATTCCTTGATAACCGGTTTTGGTAATAATGTAATCAGTAAAGAATGGAAATTGATGCCATGAAGTTACTTTCAATTTGTATTTATCAAGCTCTGCATAATATCGGAAGGCATTTTTTTGAAAATAGGGGTGATCCGGAACTACTCTGAGAATCGGAAAAGGATGATAATACTTTTGGCTTTTGATAAAATTTACTGCTTCATGAATATGCCATTGTTCATTTTGTGGAAAATCTAAATAAAATGAATAAATTATTGAATACAATACAGGGAAAGTGATTATAATAAATTTTCGATAAAAACTCCATTTTATTTTATCTAACCAGAATACTGATATGATAGCTACTGCGGGTAGGATCGGCATAAAATATCTGATCTCTTTATTCCTAAATATTGTTAAAATTAAATATCCGCCGAGCATCCATAAAAGTAAAATTTGCTTATGTCTAATTTCCTTAAATAAGAAAAAATATAGACCAACAATAAAGAAAATAAGCCAGGGGACTAAAATTTGTGATGGAAATTTCACGATATAAAATAATAAAGATGATAGGGAGAATACTTCAGGGTCTCCTTCTCTTTTTCCTATGTCGTATGAAACGGTTATGAAATCAGCAAGTAGATTTGAAAGATGCTTCAAATACCATGGACCTGCGATAATAAGAAACATTATGCACGCTAAGACCATTCCAAGAATTCTTTTATATTTATTACTTGCATAAAATAATTTAATGAAAGAGTGAATTAAAGGAATGCAAATGAAAAAAAGATAGCTCCATTTTGTAAGCATACCTAATCCAGAGACCAATCCGAATAATATTGAAGGTTTCATGCTTTCAAAATCTTCTGTTTTTATCAAAGCATAAATACCCAAGCATAACATTGCAGTAACAGGTAAATCCAACATAAACATTCTTAATTGATAAGAAAATACCCAATAGGATGATATCGCAATAGCAGAGAGGATTCCTGTGCGATAATTGAATAATTGAGTAGCTAAAAAAAATGTTGCAAATATGAGAATTACAAAAAAAAGAGCATTACTGATAGTAATCAATGCATCTATGTTAGTCTCAGTTCCATAAATAAAATAAATGGGAGAAGCAATAAAAGGTACTAATGGAGGGTAATGATCATCAATAGTCAGTAATATTTTTGAAGCATGCAACAAATCTATGTTATTTGAGAAGTAATCTTTTAAAACATGATAGTATCGAAGCGATGAGAGAAGATGATCAAAAGAATCCCATGTTTGTGGTCGGGTGTCTAATTTAAGCCAAAGGAGATTAATTCCACATACAAATATAAGCCATATCAATAAAAATAATATATATTTCCAGTTTTGAAATTTGCTATTTACTTTTTTGGACATAAGATATATTTGAGTACTTTTGGCAAACCAATAAATAGAAAGGTATAATTATAATACATAATGATACTTCAAGATATAATAACTCTCTGCCTTTACCCCTCATTTCTCCTATCCACCCCTTCGCCTCGCAATTTCTTTTATGATGTAATGAATTAATTTCGAGTACTTTTTTGATGATGCAATTCGCTACTTGACAAGTCATGAAAAAAATTTTATAATAATTATCTAAAAAATAAAAGATGAAAAAAAGGGACTTAAAATGTAAAAGGAATTAAATAACAAATAGGAGGTGCATGTATTAACAAAAAATCTTTATTTATTATATTTTTAGCTATTTCTTTTTTAGGATTAAGAGCAGGTGAGTGTCAAACTTTTTCAAAATCTTATGGTGGAGCAAATTGGGATGAGGCTTATTCAATTCAACAAACAATTGATGGAGGCTACATAATAGCAGGATATACAACTTCTTTTGGTGCAGGCGGGTATGATATTTGGGTAATAAAATTAGATTCAACAGGGAATGTGCAGTGGCAAAAGGCTTATGGCGGAGGATCTAATGATTTTGCTTATTCAATTAAGCAAACAGCAGATGAAGGTTATATAGTAGCAGGATATACAGAATCTTTTGCTGTAGGTTATACTGATATTTGGGTAATAAAATTAGATTCATCGGGGAATGTGCAGTGGCAAAAGA
>CAYREJ010000295.1:0-2556 GCA_964423235.1 uncultured Acidobacteriota bacterium
TAACACAGAAATAAGAAATTCTGTGAGATTCTGTGAAATTCTGTGGCTGAAATCTCATGATAATCTGTGTAATCTCGTGGTTAAAAATTTTACTTCATTAATTTCCAGATATTGCTAAAATCATCAGTCCATAATTGTTTTAAGCGTTTCTCTTGAGCAACTGGTATATTGCCGGTGAAATAATTTTTTACAAAGAAAGAATTATTGCTCAACAGAATCCAGCGGGCAAAATATATCCCTTCTTCAGGTTTCTGATAATTTATCAAGAAGAAGGGATGATATAGATAATATTCAGCCATAGAAAGGATAACAGGAGATAAATCAACATTCCTATTGGTTATATGAACTGCTAAAATTCCATCTTTTTTTAAGAGAGTAAAATAAATGGAGAAAGCTTCTTTGGTTAATAAGTGAAGGGGGATAGCGTCGCTACTGAAGGCATCTAATATTAAAATATCATATTTATTTTTGGAACCGGAGGCTATTTCTTTTTCCATAGAGAGGCGTGCATCTCCAAGGATAATATTTATATTAGCCCCTCTATTTTTAGCTATTTGAAGACAAGAAAAATAGCGAGTATCTTGAGCTAAACTAACCACAATAGGATTAATTTCATAGAAGGTAAAATTATCACCTTTTTTAGCATAGAGGGCAATGGTGCCAATACCCAATCCGACGATCCCGACTTCAAGATTAGAGCTGCGTGGATATTTTTGAAGCGCTAAGCCTACCCCACTCTCTTTTGAGTAATACATTATAGGTTCTTCTCTTCTTGAAGGGTGGGTAAACTGTGCACCATGATCCGTAAAGCCGTGCATTAAATGAAATTTTCGTATGTAAGGGTCATCAGGGTCCATCTCAAAAATCCTTATCACTCCATAAAAGTTTCTTTTAATTTCTAAAGGATATTTTAAAATAAAATAAATGTGATAAATAAAAAAGGATGTTAAAATTAATGATATTAGAGCTGAAGACCCAATATAAATATAATCTTTTATATGAATTATTGGATGCTTTAAGTCTTTATAAGCTAAAGAAACTAAAATGCTTAAAAGGATGATGATGGAGATATGCAGCTCAAAATAATCAGGGAATATTAAAGGGGCTATAACTGCTACCAATGAAGCTCCGATGGCGCTTGCTGCTGAAATAACAAGATAATATATGGTTAATTTCTCAGGTTTGGGTCTCAGCCGATATAATTCACCATGAGAAGCCGTGCAAGCAAAGTAAAGTGTTAATGAATATATAATTAATTGTTTATAGAATGAGAAAGTACAAGGGTATCTTAAGTCATATAAAATTCCGGCTGAGCCTAAAGAGATAGCAACAAAAAATAATGTTCTATGATAAGCGAGGCGCCATCCGCTAAATGTGATTATGTATGATAATAAATAAATACTTAAGGGCAAAACCCATAGCAATGGAACGCTGGGAATATCTATACATAATTTATTTGTAAAAGCTAATAGCATCATTGATGAATTCATAGGCAGAATAAACCAACATATCTTTTTAAATGAACTAATGGTAATATCCCCTTCTAATTTTTTCCCAAGTGATTTCTTATGTTCAGAAATACTCTTTTTCTTTTTAAGTGAAGGAGTAATGGAATCATCTCCTTGCTTTATTTTATTTATGTATCTGATAATAAGAAAAATGTACAAGATGGCGATTATATAAAAAATAGTGTTCCATATCTTAGCTTGCAATCTTAGAGGAAGCAATGGCTCTATCAAAAAAGGGTAAGACAATAAGCCTAACATTGAACCAATGTTAGAAATAGAATATAGAATATAAGGTTCCTTTTCTTTTTGAACTTTTGAGAACCAATATTGCAATAATGGGCTAGTAGTAGAAAGAACAAAATAAGGCAGACCAATTAAAAACATAAGAATTAGAATAATCTGGCGAGCTGGTGAAGCATCTGCATTAGGCTTCATTGTTTCTTTTGGCAAAATATTATAAGAAAAGATTAAGCTTGCTGATAATATCAATAAAGCAACTTGAGAAAATGCTTGAAGTTTAGCTTTAATTGAAGTAATCAGATGAGAATAAAGATAACCTAAAAATAAAAGAATCTGAAAGAATAGCATACAAACAGTCCAAACGGAAGCAGTTCCACCGAACCACGGCAAAATTGACTTACTTATTATTGGTTGGATTTGAAATAAGAGAAAGGCACTAAAAAAAATGACAAAAGAAAAAGTTAATACTAAAGCATTCATTGTATCAATAAATTATTATAATGATTTAATTTAAAGAATCAAAATGATATAATTTATTTTATTATGAGTTATCAAGTAGCACAGACATTATTGTCTGTGCCTTCTTTTTTCGCAGGCAGGAATGGCTGTGCTACTTTGCGAGCTTTGCCTCTTTGCGTGAAATAATAATTTTAATACTCACGCAAAGAACGCAAAGGGCGCAAAGGGAGAAGAAGTTAAGAAGTTAGGAAGTTAGGAAGTTAAGGAAAGAAAATGATCTTTGCGAGCTTTGCGTCTTTGCGTGAAATAATAATTTTAATACTCACGCAAAGAACGCAAAGGGCGCAAA
>CAYREJ010000295.1:2656-2771 GCA_964423235.1 uncultured Acidobacteriota bacterium
GGGAGAAGAAGTTAAGAAGTTAGGAAGTTAGGAAGCTAAGAAGTTAGAAAGCTAAGAAGATAAGATTTATTATGGATGCTCTAATAGAAAAATGGTAAGAAATTGTGGAACTCTA
>CAYREJ010000296.1:0-2735 GCA_964423235.1 uncultured Acidobacteriota bacterium
AAAACTTTGTGTGCTTTGTGATAACTTTGTGTCCTTTGTGGTTAAAAAATGTAAGATATAAATAGAATAATGTAGTCTCAAAGCAATAATTTTATAGAAAACTGACCAGTTGCTATTATATTATTTATTCATTGATTTAATCAAATCAATCATTCCTTATAAATGATCGACTACAAGCAAAGAGGCAGAATTGGTGGAACTCTATAAACTCTCAACTCTATAAACTCTATAAACTCAATAATTGCTTCCTATGTAATGCTCTCTTTTCTTTTAAAAATTCTCTACAAATTCTCAAGCTAACATTATCACAGTTGAAACAATAGCCAGTGCAATTTTGAAGTTTAATAAATTCTCCTTTGCCATTTTTTATACAAAAAGGGAGCTCCACTCCATAGCATCCAATTAAATTTTTAGAATCAGTTAGATCCGGGGTTAATTCTTGACAAGCGGCATAAGTTAGTCCTTGTTCTTCGGAAATAGTTCTCATTTTTCCATGAAGGTCTAGCATTAAACTTTCTTTCAGTCTTAATGCTCTCACTTTATTTGAATAAGAATATTGATAGTCATTCATCGCTTCATTAGTAATTTTTTTTGAAAACTTAGATAATAAATTCAGGTATAAATCAAAATCAGTAAAGGATTTAATTTTCTTCCCTCTTGATCCCCAAAATCTTCCTGTAGAAGCTATTATATGTTTTACACCTGCACGCTTAGCATCTTGTATCAAATTTCTAAGAACATCTTCCCAATCGTTATCATAAATGGCTTTCCAAAGATGATAAAAAAAAGGATCAATCCTTAAAATTACAAATTTACCATTTCGGCTTGCAATAGAAATATCTTCTAATCTTTTTTCATAGGATACTGCAAAAGGAGAAGTAAATTTAAGCACATCATCATATCCTTCAATACTTATTTGGACGATAAGGTTTTTGCTTTTTGTGATCGCTTCATCTTCAAAAAGAAATGAGATATCTCCTTTAGTGCATAATAGCACGGTTAAATTTTTATTTAACAAGAATGAAATAAGCTCTTTAGTTTTAGTTCTCAATTCAGCGATGGGCTGGCAAGGGTCTGTTATATTTGATATTGATATAGGAGGCACCAAATAAAGTTTTTCTAATTCTTTCTCTGCTAACTCTTTTAAATTAGTATAGTAATGTAATTTAGAGTTTAAATTATTATCCCCATAAAAAGCCCATCTTGCATAGCAAAAAGGGCATTTATGAAAACAATGAGGATAACCGGGCGGTGTTACATTTATAATCCATAAATGAGGGCATTTTCTATCTTCAGCACAGTAAGGAAAATCTCTTACTTTTAATTCTTTTCTAAGGATCCCTATAATTCTTGAATCCTCAATATAAGGAAGCATAAGCTTTCATTATAATTTCCAATATTCTCTCAAAGAATCAACAAGAGCTTTTGACTCGCTATCTTGTGCCATTGAATACAATTTCTGAATTTGCAGTTTTGCATCTTCACTTTTGCCGGATTCTAAATAAGCAACTGCAAGATTCCATACTTCTTTAAAACTTAATTCAGTAGTCATTGCCCTAGCTTCTAAAATTTGAATAGCTCTATCTAATTTCCCTATTTTTCCAAATAAAGCTGATAAATCAGCAAAAGCATTTGCATTATCTACATTCCTCATTAAAGCTTTTTCTGCATATTCTTCTGCTGCTATGTAATCTCCTTGTTCTTCTGCTTCTAATGCTAAAATTAAATAAGGTCCCCAAATATTTTCTCCTCTTTCAGCAATCTCTAATAGATACTTTATCCCTTCATCTAAAGCCTTTGTCTCTTTACAATATAAAATCCAATAGAGTAAAGAATTGTAAAAATTAGGATTTAACTCTATGCTCCTTTTTAAATTTGCTACCATTTCCTGTTCTTGATGAAGATAATCATAAGCTTTAGCAATATTTAAATAGCCTAAAGCAGAATTTGGAAATTTCTGTAAATGTTGTTTATAAAATTCTTTAGCTTCCTCATACCTTCCCATTTGCAAATAGCAAACTCCTATTGCATTATCATATGTCAGTTCTTCCGGATTTTTATCTCTTGCCATCGTGAATACTTCTATTGCTTCATCATAAAATTCATCATTAATTAAAGCATATCCAATATAAAATAATTGTTCAGGATTATCTTTGTTCTCCTCTACTTCTGCAAGCAACGCTTTTAAATAATCTTCCCTTGAAACTGCTATGAAATTAACATCTTTGTCCGTTAATTTAATTGTGTCATCCTTTTTCATTTTAACTCCTTTTAAAAAAATAATAGCCAAAATTATTCATACTAAATATTCCTTGATTAAGGAATTTGAGATAGCCAATAATAATAATTCATTATTAGAAAATATTCAAATAAAAATAGAGCAATTAGTCAGTTTTCTCCAAATCATAAAAGCCAATGGCAAAAAATTATAAACCACAAAGATCACAAAGAAGCCACAAAGATCACAAAGAAAGATATATTTTATAAAAAAAACTTTGTGTTCTTTGTGATAACTTTGTGTCCTTTGTGGTTAAAAAATATAAGCAATAAATTGAGCAAGGGAGCCTCAAAGCAATAATTTTGAAGTAAACTGACCATTTACAAAATAGAATATCTTTTCAGAGGCTGTATCGCCATCCACAAACTAAAATTTTTAGCAAAATTAATCAATTTTTTTCTATGTGTCTCTGTGGTGAATTTATCTTTAGCACTTGACAATTATTCTCATAGATGTG
>CAYREJ010000297.1:0-2698 GCA_964423235.1 uncultured Acidobacteriota bacterium
ATAATCTCAAAATAATAATTTTGGAGAAAATTGACCAAATACAATGGTAGCACAGACATTCTTGTCTGTGAGAGTAGCACAGGCATTCCTGCCTGTGAGAGAGAAGGCGCAGACAAGAATGTCTGTGCTACCCTACTGCTGTGCTACCTTGCTGCAAATTTTTTTAACAGAGTAAGATTAATAACATCCATATCTTCTCCTTTGTCGTTTTTTCCCTTTGGTGTTTCAATAATAAATGGAATATCTCTATATTCCCAGAAGCTTATTATCCTCTTGAAGGCTTTATTGCCGATATAACCTTTACCTATATGCTGATGTCGATCAATACGACAATTGCATTTATATTTTGAATCATTCAAATGTATTACTTTTACGCTATTTAATCCTATGGTTTGCTCTATCTCTTTAATCATAGCATAAAAGCCTCTTTCAGTATGAATTTGATATCCTGCAGCAAAAATATGGCAAGTATCAATGCAAACTCCAATATCATTTTTAACCACTTCCATTACTTTAGCAATTTGGGAAAATTTATAGCATATTTGATTTCCAGAGCCCGGCGAAGTTTCTATTAAAATCTTTATTTTGGGTGCAGAATATTTAATTATATTAAGAGATGAAGCAAGATTTCTTAAGCCAATATCCATTCCAGCGCCCAAATGTGAACCAGGATGAATTATTAAAGAATTTACTCCTAATATATTACATCTTAGAATATCATCAATAATGCTATTAATTGATTTCTTTATATTTTCTTTAGAGGGCGAAGCTAAATTTGCTAAATAGCCGGAATGCCCTATCATTTCTTTAAATGAGCCTCCCATTCTTAAATTGTTGAACAAAATTAAATCATCTTGATTTAGCAAGCTTCCGAGCCATCTATTATTATTTTTTAAAAAAAATTGGATGACATTACATCCTAACTTTTGAGCTGCTATAAGGGCTTTATGAAAACCCCCTGCAATGGAAATATGAGCTCCTAATTTCATATAAATAAATCTTTGCGTGGCTAATTTTCTATTTCAAGCTCCTGCATTAACTAACTCATCCTTTCGCATAATTAATAAATTTGTAGAATATTTTAGAAAAAATTCTGCTCTATTAATACAATCTAAATATTGGAAAGCATCAGATTTGAATTTTAAATAATCAAGAAATTCTATTAATTCATTTGAGATTTTATAATTCATAATTAAAGCATGAGTCAAATTAAGAGGCTTATTAATTTGTAATTTTCTGGGACCTTCCATCCCACCTTCTGCAAAATACCAATCCTTAAATCCGCCTGTAAAGCCTGCAAAATATGAACAAAATCCAATTGGAGTCAAAATGGGTGGAAATCCTTTGCTAAGTAACTTCATTGTGGTAATCTGATCTTCGTTTTCATATTCTATATTAATATGCCCATTGGCTGGAATAATTGACGACCAAATCTTAAATAATTTGATCAAAAGGCTCTCATTTAATTTTATAGCTTCATTGCAGTTTAGGCAAAAAAAATTTAAATTAAGCGTAATATCTGCAAAAGGTGCAATATAATAATTACCTGAGCTTATAATGCCCGAGAAAATAGATGGCTTCATGATATGATCTTTCATATCTTTTAAATAGCAACTTATACCGAACCATCCTCTTCTCTTCAATGGAATTAATTCGTTTATATAAAGTTCCGCTGAAGAAAATTTAATTCTCTGCAGTTTATTCATAATAAGTTCTTTATAGAATTCCCTTCGGCTATTCATTGCCTTTAATAATAATATAAATCGGAGGTTTTTCAAGATTTTTTTATGACTTCATCCTTAGCGTTTTTGTAAAATTTAATCTCCAATCATCTATAAACTTTACAAATCTTTCCCAATTCACAGATTAAGGCTGAGCAAAATAAAATACTCTATATTTCCTTTTGCTCCTTTGATAGGAGACTTACAATACCCATGATAATTAAAACCTAAGGATTGTGAGTAAGATATTATATCTTCTAATATTCCGGTATGAACCTTTTCATCTTTAACGATGCCCTTTTTTATATATTTTCTTTCAGCTTCAAATTGAGGCTTTATTAGCGAAATTATATAGCCTGAAAAATCAAGTTTTTTTAAAGCTGGAAATATCTTTTTTATTGAAATGAAAGAAACATCTATTGTTATAATTTCAATCTTTTCAGGGATAACTTCTTTAGATATATATCTTGCATTAAATTTTTCAATAAGTATGATTCTGGCATCTTTTCTTAATTTAGGATCAAGCTGATTATGTCCAACATCCACTGCGTAAACTTTTTTTGCCCCTTTTTTTAATAAGCAATCTGTGAAGCCCCCAGTGGAAGCTCCAATATCCAAAGCAACTTTCCCTTCTATCTTGAGATTAAATTCATTTATAGCGTAATCAAGCTTAATCCCTCCTCTACTTACAAAAGGCATTTCTTCGGTTATGATTATATTAGAATTCTCATCAATCATAGTTCCGCATTTATCTATAATCTTATCTGAAACTTTCACTTTACCGGATAAAATTAAAGCTTGAGCTTTCGCACGCGTTTCTACAATCCCTTTCTCTACAAGTAGCAAATCCAATCTCTTTCTCATATATAATTCCTAATCTTTGCGATCTTTCATCTGTGTTTATCTGTGTTCATCTGCGTTTATTTTAATCTTGTGGGATTCGTTCACGCAATCTTTCCGGAAGCATTTCTTCTTCA
>CAYREJ010000298.1:0-2685 GCA_964423235.1 uncultured Acidobacteriota bacterium
TTTTAGAACAGAATTTCCTATAAAATTCTATGAAATGAAAGAAGGTAAGATAATATAAATAGAGTTGAAAGAGGAGGGAAAATTATGTATAATTACAATATATTGCATTAATAGATTTTATATTACCAATATGGAGAAAAAAATGAAAGATTTAAATAATAATATGAAAGAAAATAATGGTTCTTATACAGCAGAAGATATAAGAATATTAGGGGATTTAGAAGCAGTAAGGAAAAGACCTGCAATGTATATAGGTTCAACAGATATTAATGGATTGCACCATCTTGTATATGAAGTAGTGGATAATTCAGTTGACGAGGCGCAAGCTGGGCATTGCACTAAAGTAGAAGTAATTATACATATTGATAATACCGTTAGCGTAATAGATAATGGCAGAGGAATTCCAGTGGATATTCATCCAGAGAAAAAAAGACCAGCTGCTGAAGTAGTTCTTACCACTTTACATGCAGGAGGCAAGTTTGACAGCGGAGTTTATAAAGTTTCAGGTGGATTGCATGGAGTTGGTGTTTCAGTAGTTAATGCTTTATCTGAATATTTGGAATTAGAAGTTTGGAGGGATGGAAAGAAATATATCCAGGTATTCAGAGAGGGTAGTCCTATTTCGGACTTAAAAGAAGTAGGTCCTACTGATAAAAGAGGAACAAGAATCACTTTCTTGCCTGATAAGGCTATATTTCCTTATATAGAATATTCACATGAACAATTAGCGCAGAGATTCAGAGAGCTGGCTTTTCTTAATCCAAATTTAAGAATAATCTTTAGAGATGAAAGAATAGATAAGGAGCAAGAATTCCATTATGAAGGTGGTATAGTAGAATTTGTGAAATTTTTAAATCGGAGCAAGCAAGTTTTACATAATGAGCCTATTTACATTTCAGGAGAAAGGAATGGGATAATAACTGAAGTTGCAGTCCAATATAATAATACTTTTCAGGAAATTCTGTATTCTTTTGCTAATTGTATAAATACAAAAGAAGGGGGAACGCATGTAAGTGGTTTTAGGTCTTCATTAACAAGGACTATAAATAACTATATAGCACAATACTCTTTAGGAAAAAATTTAAAAGAAGGAGTAAGCGGAGATGATGTTAGAGAGGGGCTTGTTGCTGTTTTATCGGTTAGAATCCCCAATGATATGCAACCGCAATTTGAAGGACAAACAAAAACAAAGTTAGGAAATAGCGAGGTTAAGGGGATTGTAGAATCTTTGGTCAATGAACAATTAAGCTCTTATTTTGAAGAGAATCCGAATGTTGCAAAAGTAATTTGTGAAAAAGCTATTGAAGCCATGAGAGCGCGAGAAGCGGCGCGAAAAGCAAAAGAATTGACAAGAAGAAAAAGCTATCTCAATGGATATTCTTTACCTGGGAAATTAGCAGATTGCCAAGAAAAGGACCCGTCCGTGGCGGAATTATTCATAGTGGAAGGGGATTCGGCTGGTGGTCCGGCTAAGCAGGGCAGAGATAGACGCTTCCAAGCTGTTTTACCTTTACGAGGTAAAGTTCTAAATGTAGAAAAAGCCAGAGAAGATAAAATCTTGAATAACCAAGAATTACAAACTATTATAACAGCTCTCGGTGCAGGTATAGGAGATGAAGACTTTGATATTTCAAAATTAAGATACCATAAAGTGATAGTAATGTGCGATGCTGATGTAGATGGCTCCCATATTAGAACATTGCTGCTAACTTTCTTTTATAGGAAAATGCATCAGCTTATAGAAAGAGGTCATTTGTTCATTGCCCAACCTCCTTTGTTTAAAATTAAAAAAGGAAAAACCGAAAGATATGTTAAAGATGAAAAAGAATTAAATAGTCTCATTTTGAAGATAGCTGCTGAAGAAGCCACATTATTATTTGAGAATAAAAAGAAATTACAGTCAGAAGAGTTGATGAAAAAATTAATAGCACTTTCGGAATTCGACTCAAATTTAAAGAAGTTGGAAAATAAAGGATATCCTGAATTCATCATTAATACTTTGCTGAAAAATAAAATTGTTGGGAAGGAATTTTTTCAAGATAAGGAAAATCTTAATAACATTGCCAAAATCTTAATTAACTATAATTTGCAATTTGGCGAGATAGGATTTGATGAAGAGTATAAACTTTATTATCTCCCTTTTTCAGATGCTATGAGAGGGCTGCGTAATCAAAAAATAGGGTGGAGATTAGTTTCTTATCCTGAATATCAACAGTTAATAAATTTAATGGAAGAAGTTGCTCCCTTTCTTAATGGAAAAATTTGTATTAAAAATAAGGAAAAAGAAATAACCATTGATTCTTGGAAAGATAGTCTAAATTATTTTATGCAAGAGGGAAAAAAAGGCTTGACAATAACACGCTTCAAAGGACTTGGAGAAATGAATGCTGATCAACTTTGGGAAACAACAATAAATCCAGAGACAAGAACTATTTTGCAAGTAAAGATTGAAGATGCTATTGAAGCAGATACAATCTTTTCAATGCTGATGGGCGAACAAGTGGAGCCCCGCAAAAAATTTATAATCGAGCACGCCTTAGAAGCTAAAAATTTAGATATTTAAATATTCCATTTTGCAAAATGCTGACCGTAAGATTTTAGGGCTTTTTTTATTTTATGTATTTTAGGAATATTTGGTCAGTTTTCTCCAAAATTATTATTTTGAAATTATTTTATGCTTTTTAT
>CAYREJ010000299.1:0-2680 GCA_964423235.1 uncultured Acidobacteriota bacterium
AATTATATTTAGCCACAGATTAACACAGATGGACACAGAAATTCTGTGGCTAAAATTCATTATAATTCTATGCCTGAAACTCTTTGACAGCAAGCCACAGCAAATTATATTTAGCCACAGATTAACACAGAAATATAAAAAGGATTATGGATTAATGAGCTCACAGAGCCAATTTATTCAAATTATAAAGAGTTTAAAATAATGCAATATGGTAGAATAAAAAATTTAAAAATTTATTGAAATAATATAAAAAATAAAGAAAAAGTAATTAATATTTTTTTGCATTTTATTATAAAAATTATTATATTAAAGAAATTAAATTTGACAAGCATAAATTTGCGTGCTATATTAGCACTTGAATTAATTAAGTGTTAATTTTTTTAGCACTTAAATAATAAGATTGCTAAACTTAATAATTTTCTAATCTAAAAAGATAAAAATTAGGAGGTGCTAAAGTTATGTCAATTAAAATTAAACCTTTGCATGATAGAGTTTTAGCAAAGAGGATTGAAGAAAAGGAAGAGGTAAAAGGTGGGATAATCATTCCTGATACAGCGAAAGAGAAGCCACAGCAAGCCGAGGTGTTAGCAGTTGGAAAAGGGAAGGTATTAGAGGATGGGAAGGTAATTCCTTTGGATGTTAAAAAGGGGGATAAGATATTAATCAGTAAATATGCAGGAACAGAAGTTAAAATTGATGGAGTAGAATATATAATTTTAAGAGAAGATGAAATTCTTGGTATAATCCAAGAATAGAATTTATTGGAGGTGAAAATTATGGCAAAACAAATAAAATATGGCGAGGATGCTCGCCAAGCTATATTAAGAGGTGTTAATAAATTAGCGGATGCTGTGAAAGTAACACTAGGACCGAAGGGAAGGAATGTAGTGTTGGAGAAGAAATTTGGTTCCCCTGCAATAACGAAAGATGGGGTAACAGTAGCTAAAGAAATTGAGCTGAAGGATCCTTGGGAGAACATGGGGGCTCAGATGGTAAGAGAAGTTGCCAGCAAAACAAGTGATGTAGCTGGAGATGGAACTACGACTGCTACAGTATTGGCGCAAGCTATTTATAGAGAAGGTCTTAAGAATGTAGCTGCTGGAGCTAATCCTATGGAAATAAAAAGAGGTATTGAAAAAGCAGTGCAAGCAGCAGTTGAAGGAATTAAAAAATTAGCTCATGCGGTTGAAGGGAAAGAAGTAGCTCAAGTAGGAACGGTTTCTGCAAATAATGATGAAGAAATTGGGCAGATCATAGCTGAAGCTATGGAAAAGGTTGGTAAAGATGGTGTTATAACAGTTGAAGAAGCAAAGGGGCTTGAGACATCTTTAGAAATAGTTGAAGGGATGCAATTTGATAGAGGATATTTATCCCCTTATTTTGTTACAGATGCAGAAAGAATGGAAGCAGTGTTAGAAGATGTTTTGATTCTTCTTTATGAAAAGAAGATAAGCAGTATGAAAGATATGCTTCCATTGTTGGAACAAGTTGCCAGGAGTGGAAAGCCGCTTCTTATAATTGCTGAAGATGTGGAAGGGGAGGCTTTAGCGACCTTAGTAGTTAACAAATTACACGGTAGATTACCCTGCACTGCTGTAAAAGCACCCGGCTTCGGGGACAGAAGAAAAGCTATGATGGAAGATATAGCAATTCTCACTGGCGGAAGACTAATATCAGAAGATATCGGTATTAAATTAGAAAATGTTAAAATTGAAGATCTCGGCAGAGCTAAAAAAGTAGTTATAGATAAAGATAATACAACCATAATAGAAGGAGCTGGAAAACCTTCGGACATAGAAGCAAGGATCAAACAAATTAGGGTTCAAATTGAAGAAACAACATCTGATTATGATAGAGAGAAGTTACAAGAGAGATTAGCAAAATTAGTAGGGGGAGTTGCTGTTATAAAAGTTGGTGCTGCAACTGAAACAGCAATGAAAGAGAAGAAAGCCCGCGTTGAAGATGCAATGCATGCTACTAAAGCAGCGGTAGAAGAAGGAGTAGTTCCCGGAGGAGGAGTTGCTTATCTTAGAGCTATAAAAGAATTAGAAAAGCTTAACTTAGATGGTGACCAAGCTATTGGAGTTAACATAGTTAAAAAGGCATTAGAAGAACCTGCTCGTCAGATAGCTTTAAATTCAGGACAAGAAGGCTCTGTAGTTGTAGAAAAATTAAAAAATAGCGAAGATGAAGCTTTTGGTTTTAATGCACAAACTGAAAAATTTGAAAACATGTATGAAGCAGGAATTATTGACCCAGCTAAAGTTTGTCGCATTGCTATTCAAAATGCTGCAAGCGTCGCTTCGTTGCTATTAACAACTGAAGCTTTAGTTTCTGAATTGCCTGAAGAAGAAGAAAAAGAAATGCCTGGCGGTCCTCCTCCCGGTATGTATTAATATTTATTACTTTATTGCAAATTCAACGAGTTCTTCGCAAAGAAGTAGCACAGACATTCATATTCGTGCCTCTTGTATTTTTCCAGAGGCAGCAATGCCTATGATACAATTTTCATAGGTAAGAATGTCTGTGCTACTTGCTAGAAAATAATCTTTTCGAGCTTTGCGCCTTTCCGTGAAATAATTATTATTGAGTTTATAGAGTTTATAGAGTTGAGAGTTTATAGAGTTCCACAAAATTCTACCTACTATCTCCTGCTTCATTCACTTTATCCACTATAACC
>CAYREJ010000300.1:0-2676 GCA_964423235.1 uncultured Acidobacteriota bacterium
AAATAATATTTCACGCAAAGACGCAAAGCTCGCAAAGATTATTTTATTTACTCATTACTTATTTTCCTCAATTAAAGAGAATTCAAAAATTTAATGGTAATGGATTGTGGAACTCTCAACTCTATAAACTCTACAAACTCTATAAACTCCATCCGAGTTTATAGACGCAAAGCTCGCAAAGATTATTTTATTTACTTAACTTCTTTTTGCTTCGCTCTTCACGCACACAAGAGTTGAAATTTTAGCCACAGAATTTCACAGAAGAACACAGAAGTATAGCTAATATTTTCAAATAGCTAACTAGTCTTTGCAAGAAAATGCAAATAATATTTCACGCAAAGACGCAAAGCTCGCAAAGATTATTTTATTTACTCATTACTTATTTTCCTCAATTAAAGAGAATTCAAAAATTTAATGGTAATGGATTGTGGAACTCTCAACTCTATAAACTCTACAAACTCTCGAACTCTATTAGTTTCTTTTTTATCTTAGCATCCGGCGTATAATTGCCTATCTTACCATTTGAATAAATCACTCTATGGCAAGGAATTATTATAGGTAAAGGATTTTTTTTGCAAACTTGTCCCACTGCTCTAGCATGATGGGGATATCCTGATAATTTAGCTAATTCACTATAGCTTATAGTCATTCCATATTTTATCTTTTGTATCTGCCGTAATATGACTCGCTGAAATTTCGTTATATTGCTCCAGTCTATATTTAGATTAAATTGATAAAGCCTCTTTTGAAAATATAAATTTACTTGATTAATTATTTCTATGAAATCTTTTTCTTCACCTTTGCTTATTTTTTTGCATTTATTATTAAATTCTTGTAGAAAATCCTCTTCCCTTTTTTGAATTGACAATTGTATTAATCCATATTGGCTTTTAGCTATTATAAGATTGCCAATAGGTGAATCAATTATTATATATTTACAACTCATAACCCTTTTTCTTAACTTCTTAACTTCTTATCTTCTTATCTATTATATCTCCGATTCACTCATATTCATTTCTATTAGCGCCTTTAAAATTATTTTTTCTTCTTTTTCCTTTATGGTTCTAAAATCTAAAATGACAGAATCTTTTTCAATTCTTGCAATGATTGGGGTTTCATATAATCTTAAAAAGGAATGAATATGCTGGGGAGATAATTTTTCACTTATTATGCTGATACCGTAGCTTTCTATTTCTTCTGCCGGAGCAAAACCTCCCCCAATGTATGAAACAACTGATTGAAGTTTTAAATCTATCAAAGAAGGAATATTCATTTTTTTAACTTTAATCTTATAAGCTCTGCAGAATCTTCGTGCACGGATTTTCAATTCAGCCAACCAAGCGCTTAGCATCTTTAAAGGCTCAATTTCTTTCAATTGATTTCCTTTTAGGTAGCATCTTAATGTAGCTTCTAAAGAGATAAGAGTTAATTTATCCACTCTTAGAGCCCTGAATAAAGGATTACTTCTGATTTTTTCAATTAAATTTTCTTTGCCGCATATTATTCCGCATTGAGGTCCGCCAAGTATTTTATCTCCACTAAAACATATTACATCTACTCCCTTTTCTAAAGCTTCTTTAGCATTAGGTTCTTTTTGTAAATTCAATTCATCAATGTTGAAAATATAACCACTTCCGAGGTCTTTAATTAAATAATATCCGTTCTTTTTTGCTAAGCTAATTAATTCTTCTAAAGAAGGTCGTTCAGTAAAACCGATAATTTTGTAATTGCTTGGGTGAACCCTTAAAATTGCTTCTGTATTTTCTGAAAAAGCTTTCTCATAATCTGAGAGCTTAGTTTTATTAGTAGTTCCAACTTCTTTTAAAATAGCACCACTTTTCTGAAAAATTTCCGGTAATCTAAAAGAAGCTCCTATTTCAATTAATTCTCCCCTGGATACTATTACTTCTTTTCCAGCAGCAAGCGTATTCAAAATTAATAACATCGCAGCCGCATTATTATTAACTACTATTGTAGCAGGTGAACCTACTAATAAATAAAAAAGCTCCTGAAGTCTTTCATCCCTTTTTCCTCTGGCACCTTCTTCCAAATCATATTCTAATGCAATGTAAGAATCAGCCATACTTGATAATTTTTTAATGGCTGCCTCGCATAAAGGAGCTCTCCCTAAATTCGTATGCAGAATTACTCCAGTTGCATTTATAACCTTCTTATAAATATCCTCTATATATGTATTTATATATTGATAAAGAGAAGGTATTAAATTATTAATCAATGATTGAGATTCATCAGGTCTTTCTTCTATTATTCTCCTTAACCTTTGCAAATAATTTTGAATTAAAATCTTTACATAAGTTCGGTGAATTTTTTCATAAAGAGAAATAATAGTTTCATCATTTAATAGATTCTCAATAGATGGAATTTGTCTTAATAATTCATTTTTCATATTTTTAATTTTAAATTCTATCTGTTTTAAAGAAATAGTTCAAGCTGAATAATGGGTAAGGAGTTTATAGAGTTTATAGAGTTGAGAGTTTGTAGAGTTCCACAGATAGGGATTAGGCATTAGGAATTAGCGATTAGGGGTTAAGAAGTATGGAAGAAACTATCAGAGAGGAAAAGCATAATCTCTAAAAGGTAAGAAATTGTGGAACTCTATAAACTCTATAAACTCTACAAACTCAATAAACTCAAATCGAGTTTATAGAGTTGAGA
>CAYREJ010000301.1:0-2645 GCA_964423235.1 uncultured Acidobacteriota bacterium
AATGTTAATATTTTATTATCTATATAGGTAGAAAGGGGTCCAACCTTTCCTTTCCCTAAAAATCTGGACCCAAATACTACATTAGTTTTGCCTTCTATAATTGGCTTAATCAATTTGCCCCATTCATTAGGGTCCAATTCTAAATCAGCATCCTTAATGATAACTATATCTCCTTCAACATATTTAAGACCAGTCCTTATAGAAGCACCTTTTCCAAGATTCTTTTCATGATGAATTATTTTAAAATTAGCGAATTTTAATTCATCCAAAATTTTTCTTGACCCATCCAAAGAACCATCATTAATTATAATAACTTCTTTATTTATAGGAACGCCATTTATAATTTCAATTAGCTTTGGAAGCGTCCTCTCTTCATTATAAACGGGAATAATAACAGATAAAAGCATTTACATTTCCCAAATAATTGACTCATCTCTAAAGGAATCTTTCATTTCAAAAGGTAAGGATGGGAAGTTAAATATTTGTATATGGATTCAGCAATTATTTGGTGCCCTAATTCGTTAGGATGTGCATCATAACATGGGTTTACTTGTAAAGAAATACTATCTTTTCTTCTAAAATCAGGAAGAGTATCCATAGTCTCTATATCCATTTTTATTAATTTTTTAAAAACAATTTGGTGATACTTCTCAAAAGGATAATTTTCCCCAAGGTCATATTCAAGAAAAGGAAATATAGCCACCAATAATTCACTACCTAATTTCTTGCTCTCTTCTTTAAATATTTTCATTGAATAAAGCACATATTCAAAATCACGAGATTCATAATCATAATATGTATCATTCCCTCTTAGCCAAGCTCTTTTTATTCTTAAGGTCTCTAAATTTAAATAAACCATCCTAAATAGAGTAGATTCTTTATACAAAATTGCAGAAATACCTTAAGGCTTTCTAATCCTCAAAGATTGAAGAAATTGTTTTCTTTTTGGGGAAAATTTTCTTGGCTCTACATCATTCAATACATAGCCTATAATCATTAAATCTGGCTTATATGCTCTGCATTTTTTTAAAATATATCTAATTCTCTTAAACCGTTTGCACCCCATTCTGCACATACTATTGCCTCATATTTTCTACCAAGATAAGTTTTATTAAGCATAGATGTTAAAATTTGAGTATAGCTTTTTTCAAATTGAACTCCCCAAGCTTCAGTAAATGAATCTCCTATATACAATACTCTATACGTTCCCTTAGGCTTAATTAAATTATGTTCTACATCTCGCAACCCTAATGAATTTCTCGGCTTAGTATTATAATTATGCCATTCATGCTTTATCATATAATACCTGTCTGCAGAAAATAATCTCATAAAAATCTCTAAAACTATAAGTATTAAAATGATAGCTGAAAAGGAAATAAGAATCTTAAATTTGATCGCATTTAATTTTTTTGCAATATGCATACTGCTATAATGTTCCAAGCTTCTGATAAATTTTCTTCAGAAATCCCAAAATCATTTACGCTAATCTTTTCAATTGATGATTTATTAGCAATCCATAAAAATGTCCTTAGCAAATACTGTCCGATAATATAAAATTTCCTATAAATCTCATCAGGAATCATTTTCCTTATTTTGAAGATTCTTAATTTAATAAGCAAATTTATTAATTGCAACCTTTTTTTTCTATAATTTATTATTCTCTCGGTAATCCCTGATATGCCATATAAATTTACGAATGAAAAATAATTAAGCAATACTTCTTTTAGCTCTTATGGAGAGAATTCTTGATAATGATAAGCATCTAAAGATATAGGAGTAATTTTATTTAGAGCTGATATTATGCATATTCCGTCCTTTTTCATTACTCTGCGTAATTCAGATATATAAATTTCATATTCTTTTATATGCTCAATCACAGCAAAAGAGATTACTACATCAAAAGAAGAATCCTGCTAATAGTTTAGTTTTTCCAAAATAATAGAATATAATATCATAACCTAAAAATTATTTTCAATAGATTTTTTGATCCTGAAATTCCAATTTTCTCAAATCTATAACCTTGAATTCTAAATTTTCTGCATTATAGGTTCTTTTTGCATATTCAATAGCTTCCTGAGAAATATCAATTCCTATTATTTTTTTACATTATTTTGATAAATAGTATGTTCCATATCCTTCACCACAGCCTGCATCTAATGTTATTTTATCCATTACAAAATCCTTGGTAAATTCATAAGCAGCAAAACCTTGATAAAATCTTGCTGCTATAATTTTATTATTTGGATGATCCCTTTCTCCACTATATTTTAATCTTGCTCTATCACTCCTCATTTTTTAAATTGCTATTCTATAAATATTAATTTTGTCAATTTAGCAATAGTTTATAGAGTTTGTAGAGTTTATAGAGTTTAGAGTTCCACCATTTCAATACTTTTTAGCTTGAATATTTTATTTAATCCCTAATTCCCAATCCCTAATCCTAATTCTCAATCCCTAATTTCCAATTCCCAATGCCTAATTCCTAATCATTGTTGTGGAACTCTATAAACTCTCAACTCTACAAACTCTATAAACTCGAATTGAGTTTATAGAGTTTGTAGAGTTTATAGAGTTGAGAGTTCCACAATCCATTACCTTTTTACCATTAGGTCTAATATAATTCTTAAATTCTAAGATCTTCAATT
>CAYREJ010000302.1:0-2640 GCA_964423235.1 uncultured Acidobacteriota bacterium
TATTCATTCTATAATTTTACCTTATCCAAAATTATTTATCACATAATTAGGAATTAGGAATTGGGAATTAGGAATTGGGAATTAGGGATTAGGAATTGCCAACTCCCAATTCCCAAACCCCAATTCCCAATTGCCAATTCCCAACTCCCAACTCCCAATTCCCAATTTCATTTGACAGCTTTCCCTTATAACTGTATAATTTTCAAATTATTATTTTTTTAAACGATGGGGAAAATATTAATATTATTAATATCAATTATTATTTTTGTCTCTTTATTATTATATATTTTAAAATTCAGCGAAATTAGAACAAAGGATGGAGTAATATTAATTGGATTAGATGGAGCTGAATGGAACATAGTAAATTCTTTGATGAGGCAAGGGAAGCTACCTAATTTTGAGAAAATAAAAAGAAATGGAGTAAGTGGAAGGATTGCATCAATTCCTTTAAGGGAGAATTTGAAATATGGGACAAATTATTTAAGTCCGGTGATATGGACATCCATAGCAACAGGTAGGAATCCCCATGCCCATAAAATAATTGATTTTTATATAAACAATGAAATAGCCGGTTCTAATCATAGAAAGGTTCCTGCTATATGGAACATATTAACTTATTATAATAAGAAATCGGCTATAATTGGATGGTATGCGAGTTTTCCAGCTGAAGAGATTAATGGATACATAGTATCTTCAAGATTAGGATTATGGGGTTATAAGATTTCCTATAATATACCAATCACAAGCTATAAATGGACTAATGATAAATACAGAGAAACATTAACTTATCCTCCCAACTTATTATTTGATATTGAGAAAAATATATTGCAAAAGAGCTCTAATATGAATTCTTATATTAATGAATATAAAAACAATGTTGATTGCTCAATATCAATTCAAAAAAAATCTGAAGAAGATGTTTATATTTGTATTATATGGAGTGATGTAGTTTATCTTGAGATATTTAATTACTTATTATCAAAAGAGAATTTTGATTTTGCTTCAGTTTACTTTGATGGAATTGATGTTATTCAACATAAATTTTGGAGAGCTTATGATAAAGATTTTAAAGATATCTTATCCGCTTATAAACCTGAATGCAATAGCCATGATGATGCTATTGTAAGTCATTATATTTTAATGGATAAAAGGATAGGAGAGATTTTGGATAAATTTGGGAAAGATTATAAAATAGTCATTATTTCTGATCATGGGGGCAGAAGTTTTCCATACAATAAAGAATTTTATACACACTCTCCTTATGGCATTTTTTTCATAATTGGCAAAGGAATAAAAAAGAATTATACGCTGAGATATCCTTTATACAATGTTTTAGATATTCTCCCAACTATTCTTTACTCTTTGGATGTGCCTATATCAAAAGAATTAGAAGGAAAAATTATGAAAGATATTTTTGAGATACCATATCTAATGCAAAAAGAACCTACATGGGTAAATAATTATATGATAAAAGCTAAAAGAGAAGATAAAAAGAAGAAAATTATGGATGAAGAAATAAGAGAGAAGTTAAAAGGATTAGGATATATACAATAAATTTAAGAGATACGCAAAGCAAGATTTGAAAGATAGGAGCCAGAAAACATGATTAAAAAAAGCAAAAGGATATGTTTTTTAATTCTGATGATTTTAGTTTTAGGAAATTGTAGTCAGAGAATTTATGATCTAAAGGCAGGACTAAAGTTAAGTAATAATTATGCTATTGCTGGGAATTGTATTAGCATAGATTTATTATTTGATTTAGGAACTAATGAACGATTGAATTTTAATGGATTTGTTTTTTTGAAATTTTATAATGCTACAGGGGGAGTTGAATTTATGGATGTTCATAGACCTCCTTATAAGATGACCGAATGGGTTCCGGGCTCAAGGATTAAATATTCCAAATGCATAGAAATTCCTGGAGATATTCCGGAAGGAGAGTATAAAATTTCTTTAGGGATTTATAATCCTACTGAGAATTTTAAGAAGATAAGAATAATTAATCCTTTATTTATAGATGGAGAAAGCTATATGGGGAAAATAAGTATAATTAAAATTTATGATTATTCTGGTTTTTATGGATTAGAGAAAATGAATTGTTCAGATATAGCGCATAGATGGATTTCTAAGGAAGCTACAGCTTATATAAGGAATCCAAGAAGGGACATCATTTTATTATTGAGGCTTAGTGCTCCTCCAAACTATTTTTCAGGGAGTTATCAAAAGACTAAAATTTTTATCAATAGAAACTTAATTGATACAATTGAATTTAATTCAGGAGGCATTGTTAATAAAGAATATAAGATAAAAGCAGATTTAATCGGGAAAGAAAAATTTGTAGAGCTAAAATTTATATCCGATAAAGAATTTATTCCTAAGAATCTTGGTTTAAGCCAAGACAATAGAAATCTATCAGTTATGCTTCATGCAATTGAATTCAATAATGAAAATTAACATAATAATGCTAAATGTTTGATAAAATGAATAATGAAAGCTTTAATTAAAATATTTATTGAATTTGCCAAGCATATACTAAAGATTTAAGCTTATCTATTTTTTTATTTTTCTTCATTTAATTTAGGTTTACCAGATAAATGACAAAATTAACATGAAAAAAATCTTGTGATAATCTGTGTTAAT
>CAYREJ010000303.1:0-2638 GCA_964423235.1 uncultured Acidobacteriota bacterium
TTGTGGAACTCTCAACTCTACAAACTCTATAAACTCTACAAACTCTATAAACTCATTCTATTTTAAACAAAGAACTCCAAGAATGAATTTTTTCTATTCTTAGATTAAAAGAATTGATATTTTCTGACAATATTTTAATAAAATTAACATTAGAAAATGATGTTTCTTTATTTACTTTAACTAAATTTACAATATTCTTAATATCTTTATTAAGATTTTCAATAGCTTCTAAAGTTTTTTCTATGGAAGATTTAATTTCTTTTTCAGCATCATATAATTGATTGATTGATGTAAATTGTTGATGAGTAGAAGCCATAAGATTATTTGAATAATTATTTAAAGAAAGAATATCCTCTTGAATTTTATTAAAGAGATAATTTTCTTCTTTGATAGCCTGCAAGATTAATTCGATTTCATTTTTAATATTATAAATAATATGATTAATATAAGTCATATTTGTGGATTGTTCTTGGATAGCAGAATTAATTTTTTCATTATAAGAAGAAGATAATTGAAAACTATCTTTAATTTTAGCTAACTCCATTAAAGTTTCTTTTGATAAAATTAAACAGGAGTTCATATTTTGTTTGACAGAATCAATAATGCTAATTGAAGAAGAGGCTGCTTCTTGAATAGAAGTAATGATTTCTGATATTTCTTTTATAGAATTACGGGTTTTTTGAGCAAGCTCTTTAATTTCGCTTGCAACTACGCTAAAGCTTTTACCTTCTTCACCCGCTTGAGCTGCTATTATAGCAGCATTCAGAGATAATAGATTTGTTTGATCAGCTATATCTTCAATAACCGATAAAATAGCATTGGCTGAGGCAGCTTTCTCACCTAAAATCTTTATAATTTCAGCAGCTTCATTTATGCTTGTATTTGTTTGTTGAATAGCAATATTCGTAGTATTTACTTTATTATCGCCTACTTTTGCAATTTCAACAGCTTTCACTGATGCATTATATGCTTCAGAACTTAATTGATTAATTTCCTTTAAGGCACTTTCAAATTCATTAACTGATGTTGATGTCTCTATCCCAGCTTCATTTAATTTCTCCGCTTTTTCATAAATCTTTCCAGAAAGATCAAGCAAAGTGCTTATAGAATTTATCGTCTTATTTATGAATTCTTTGAGGTCCTCATGATATTTTACCAAAGCTTCCATATGTCTTTTTATTTCATTTAAGGCTTGAAACGATTCTTCAGAAAAAGAGGCAATATTACTTTGTTTCTCTTGAATATTGCTGCTCAAAGTATTAATGCTTTGTATAGAATCCAAGACATTATTTATATTGTTATCTAATTTTAAAGTGCTTGTATTAAGCTCATTTACTACTTTTTCGGTTGCCGCAGAAGCTTTTTCTAAATCTATTCCTGTTAAATTCAATTCCTCAATAGCTCCTTTTAATTGATCATTAAATTTATTTAATAAATTGCTTAATTCTCCTATTTCATCTTGGCTATTAATATTTATTTTTTTGGTTAATAACCCTTCTTTCATCTCTTTGATATAATTTTGTATTTCTTGTACAGGTTTATAAAAAATTTTTTTGAGACTTAACATTAACGACAGTTCCAGCAACAAAAAAGTGATAAGAGAAGCAATGGACATCCATTTCAAACTAAAAATGATATTGCCTGAGATGGGACCATAATTCTGATCAATAATAAGATAACCTAAAATTTTATTATGCTTGGGATGACATTGATAGCATTCTTGTTTATTTTTTATGGGCTTGAAAGAACGAAGAAATTTTTCATTTCCCAAACTCAATATCTTGTGAGAAGGCGGATTCTTTTCTTTATGACAAATGATGCATTCATCATTATCTTTATTCATAATTTGACCTATTTTCTCAGAGCTTGAATGAAAAATAATTTTTCCTTTTTCTGAAATAATCTGCGAAGATTCAATGCCAGTCCCTTTTATACTTTTGCCTATTATGCTTTGCACACTTTCTTTATCATTTTTCAGCATAAAATCTTCTAAAGCAGATATGATTAAATTCATTTTATATTCGTTATTATTTTTAGCTTGATTGATTAGGAAGTTCTTTTGATAAAGCCAACTCAAAATAAGTGAAATCAAACCTATTGAAGCAAGTATCAATGCTATCAATGCAGATATTTTTAAAATTAAACTTTTCTCAATCAATTCTTTTATTTTCATAATAAAAACTCCTCATATAAAATCATAAACTATGAACTAAATTCTTTCCAATTATATTATAATTATAATATAAACTAATATTCAGTTAATATAGTTTATAGAGCCTACAGTTCCACCATTTCTTACCTTCGTCCCTTTTTGCGCATTTGCAAGGATATTCAATTAATTTTTTCATGCAAAGTCGCAAAGTTCGCAAAGATTATTTTCTGGCAAGTATCGCAGGCATTCTAGCCTGTGGAAACTGTAGCACATGCATTCTTTCCGGTGGAAAAAGGCAAAAGACACAGACAGGAATGTCTGTGCTACTTCCAGTCACTCATTCTAAAAGATCATATTCTTGAAAAATAGTCAGAATTTGTGGAACTCTACAAACTCTATAAACTTTACAAACTCTATAAACTAATTAATGTTTTATTATTTTATTGTGAGTTACCTATTTTAGCCAATTGGAAAAATAACTAGTCA
>CAYREJ010000304.1:0-2634 GCA_964423235.1 uncultured Acidobacteriota bacterium
TTTAAGAGAAGGGACTGGCAAATTTATAATAAACAAAAGGGAATTTACCGAATATTTTCCCATAATGACATTACAGAAGTTAGCTAAATCACCTTTAGCAGTTACTAATACTTTAGATAAATTTGATGCTTACATAACAGCAAAGGGAGGCGGAATTTCAGCACAAGCTGATGCAATTCGTTTAGGAATCGCCGGAGCTTTAGTTAAGTTTAATCCGGAATTAAAAAAAATTTTAAAAGAAAACAAGATGCTAACGCGAGATGCCAGGGAAAAAGAGAGGAAGAAATATGGACAGCCTGGGGCAAGAAAAAGATTTCAATACTCAAAAAGATAGAATATTTATAATAAATAAATCAAAGGAGGTGTTATCCGACAAAAATAAGTCGGAGTCAATTTGATACAAATAAACATGAAAGATTTATTAGAAGCGGGTGTTCATTTTGGACATCAAAAGAAGAAATGGAATCCCAAGATGAAGCCTTACATATTCAATGAAAGGAATGGAATTCATATTATTGATTTACAAAAGACACAGCAGAAATTTCAAGAAGCTGCTAATTTTCTAACTAATGTAGCGGCGCAAGGTAAGAAAGTTCTTTTTGTAGGAACGAAGAAGCAAGCACAAGATGCAATAGCGGAAGCAGCTAAATCTTGTTCAATGTATTACATAAATAGAAGATGGTTAGGAGGACTTCTTACAAATTTTCAAAGCATAAGGAAGAGCGTTGAGAAATATTTAAAGTTAGTAAAGATGAAAGAGGAAGGAGAATGGGAGAAGCTATCTAAGAAAGAAGCATCAAGGCTTGAGAAATTATTGCGACGGCTGGAGAAATTATATGAAGGGATAAAGGGTATGGAAAACTTACCGGATGTTTTGATAATTATTGATCCCAGAAAAGAGGCGATAGCCGTCAAAGAAGCTCAAATAATGCAGATTCCCACTATAGCAGTAGTAGATACTAATTGCAATCCCGAAGGAATAACTTATATTATTCCCGGAAATGATGATGCAATTAGAGCTATCAGAATGTTTACATTAAAATTTGCTGAAGCAATCAATGAAGGATTGAAGATTTTCGCTGAAGAAACAGGAGCAGAACTAAAAGAAGCTGAGAAGAAAGAAATTTCTGAAGAAATGCATGAAGAGATAGCCAAAGCAATAACTTTAAGCGAAGAATTTGAAGAGGATGAAGATTATGAATGATAATAAAGAAGGGAAAACTGTAAATTTAGAATTAATAAAGGTAGTAAGGGAGAAAACGGGTGTAAGCTTGATGGAATGCAAATTAGCTTTGGAAGAAGCTAATGGAAATATAGAAGAAGCTTTAGCTATTTTAAAGAAGAGGGGAGTTGCAATAGCACAAAAGAAAGCATCCAGAATTACCAAGGAAGGGATAATCGGTTCTTATATTCATACAGGCTCTAAATTAGGAGTATTAGTGGAAGTGAATTGTGAAACTGATTATGTAGCAAGGACAAAAGAATTCCAAGAATTAGTCAATGACATTGCTATGCAAATTGCTGCTTCAGATCCTAAATATATTGATCCTTCTGCTATTCCTGAAGAGGTTCTAAAAAATATTAAAGAAAATTTAATCAAAGAAATTAAAAAAGAAAATAATTCAGCTGAAGATTTAAATAAATTATTGGAAGACAAATTAAGATTATATTATTCTGAAGTTTGTTTATATGATCAGCCTTTTATAAAAGACCCTACGATAACAATAAGGGAATTAATTCAATCTGCCATAGCTAAATTTGGTGAGAATATAAATGTAGCGCGGTTTATAAGGTATAAATTAGGCGAGCCTTAATATAATGACCAAGCCAATCTATAATAGAATTTTGCTAAAATTAAGCGGCGAAGCTCTGCAGGGGAAGAAAAAGTATGGAATTGATTTTGAGATGTTAGATTACATTTCAGAAGAGGTTGCTTCGGTTCATCATGAAAATATAGACATAGCCATTGTTATAGGGGGTGGAAATATTTTTCGTGGTAATATAGCTTCCAGAACAGGATTAGATAGGGTCACTGCTGATTATATGGGTATGCTCGGAACTTTAATTAATGCTATGGCTTTACAAAATTTTTTAGAGAAGCACAATATCACAACCAGACTTCTTTCAGCAATTGAAATTAAAGAAGTAGCTGAACCTTTCATTAGAAGAAGAGCTATTAGGCATTTAGAAAAGAAAAGAATAGTTATATTTGCTTCCGGCACCGGCAATCCTTATTTTTCTACTGACACTGCTGCTGCTCTTAGAGCTATTGAGATTAAAGCTGATGTATTGCTTAAAGCAACTAAAGTTGATGGAATATATACTGCTGACCCCATTATTAATGTTGATGCAAAAAAAATTGCTGAAGTTTCCTATATGGAAGTTCTGCAAAAAAAATTAAAAATAATGGATTCTACTGCTATTTCTTTATGCATGGAAAATAAAATGCCTATCATCGTCTTCAATATAAATGAAAAAAATAATATAAAAAAAATTATATTTGGAGAGAAGATAGGTTCAAGGATTGGAGATTATTAGCCATGCTTGAAGAATATTATAAAGAATTAAAAAAAAGGATGGAAAATACAATAAATAATTTAAAGAAAGAACTTGCGGCGATACGGACAGGAAGAG
>CAYREJ010000305.1:0-2617 GCA_964423235.1 uncultured Acidobacteriota bacterium
CTTTTTATTATTATTCAAATTAGCTAAACTTGTCGAAAGAGCTAATTCAGGGGTATTATTTTTTCTACTAAGATGAGCTAAAAATAAATATGAGCAATTTTCATTAATGCATTCATTAATAAAAGAACCAACATCATCATTTGAAAGGTGTCCCAATCTACTCATAATTCTTTGTTTAATATGCCAAGGATAAGGACCATTCTTGAGCATATAAAGATCATGATTTGATTCTAAAATTATTACCTGACATTCCCTCAAATAATTTTTTACCATTTTTGGAAGATAACCCAGATCAATGGCGATGCCTATTTTAATATTATTATACTGAACAATAAGTGCTACTGGTTCTACTGCATCATGCGGAACAGGAAAAGGATATATTTTTAAATCCCCTATTAAGAAGGCACGACTTTTTATAAAATTTCTTATTTTAAAATTTTTTTGCGATCCAGCAATGAGATATTGTGTAGCTTCAGTCATATATACATGAGAATCAAATAATTTTGCATATCCTTGCCAGCTTTGACAATGATCATTATGTTCATGAGATATTATTATTGCATCAATTTTTTTTACAGGAAATGGAAGTTTATTAATTCTTCTTTGTATTTCTTTAACAGTAAGACCCGCATCTATTAATATTGAAGTTTTGCCGGTGGAAAGAATAATTGCATTGCCTGCACTACCGCTACCTAAAACATTGATAAGCATTTTGTCAATCCCAGTTTATTTCATTTGTTTCAATATCTAATTTTTCAAGATTTCCCAATACAGCTAAAGCAAGGTATTTATTTTGAAATAATTCATTTGCTACTGAATTAATTTCCTTAGGCGAAACTGAATTAATAGAATCTATAATCTCATTAATTGGAATGAATTTGTTAAAATATAAATGTTGTTTAGCCAGATTTATCATCCGATTGGAAGAAAGTTCTAATCCCAGTAATAAATTTCCTTTAAGATGTTCTTTAGCTCTTGTAAGTTCAGCTTCTGATACATACTCATTTTTTAATTTTCTAATTTCTTCAGAAACAAGCTTTACAGCTTTTTTAGTGTTTTCTTTGCTTGTGGCTAAATAAATAGCCGTAAAACCACAATCCAAATATGAATTAATTAAAGATTGAACTGTGTAAGCTATGCCTTCTTGTTCCCGTATCCTTTGGAATAAACGGCTGCTCATACTACCACCTAATATTGTATTGAATAAATAATAGGAATATCTATTTTGGCTATTTGCAGCATATCCCAATGTTCCTATGCATATATGAACTTGTTCTAATTGGTTTTTGGGAAATAGATCAATAAAAGATTGATTTGCAGGTGGGAATCTTTTAGTTTGAAATTTTTTTCCATCCGGTAATACCGAAAAGTATTTTTCACATATTTTATAAGCTTCGTCATAATTTATATTTCCGGCAATTGTAATAATTAAATTTTCAGGTGTGAATTTTTCTATAAAAAAATTTTTAATATCTTCAGTTTTTATTTTTGATATAGATTCTATTTCTCCGGAGATAGGTCTTCCGAGGGGATGATTCAGCCAAATTTTTTTAGTAAAATAATCAAAAAGTAAATCGGTAGGAGAATCTTCAATAGATTTTATCTCCTCTATAATTACATTCCTCTCCTTTTCCATCTCTTCTGGGTCAAATTTAGGATTAATAATTAAATCAGAAAATAATTCAGCTACAATGGGTAGATGTTCTGATAAAAATGTTCCATAAACGCATAAAGTTTCTTTAGAAGTAAAAGCATCTACATTTCCACCTAAAGTATCAATTATTTTAGCTATTTCATAAACATTCTTGCTCTTTGTCCCTTTAAAAAACATATGCTCGGTGAAATGAGTTATTCCCATTAAATTCTCTTCCTCATCTCTGGAACCTTCCCTCAGCCATATCCCTATTGAGAAGGAATAAGTATCCGGCATTTTTTCTATAATCAGATCTATATTATTGCTTAATTTAATTGCTTTAATATCTTGCTCTTTTATCATTAGCTCTTTCCCCTCTTGATTTTTTAGAGTCTATTTTTTTGCTATATGCCGATTGCGCTCGTCTTCCTTTTTTTTGCCTTCCTGATTGAGAATTTTTTTCAAGCTTAACCATTAATTCTAATAAAATTTCTTGATAAAGCTTAATTAAATAAGATTGCCTGTGCAAAAAATGAATTAAAGGGTCAATGTTTATAAAAATTTTTAAAAAAGGCTTAAAGATTTTTCTTGTCAATGATAATAAGAAACCGAATTTAGGTCTTTGGGAACGAAACAAAATTTCACTATCAAAAATTAAGTTAAATTTATTTTTTTTAAGATCTTCTTTAACATCATTAGGAAAGGGTAGAGCATCCAATTTTTTTTCTAATTTCTCATTGAGCTGCAATCTTAATCTATCTTCTATGTTTAATTCTTGATTTTTTAATTGAATTTGTTGCTTTATTTGCTTAACTATTTCTACTATATCAAGAGATGTAGGATTATATTTTATTTTTATAGAATTCATAGATATATTTTATTTTATGAATTATATCATTTAAGGTTGATAATAGCAAGAAATAGAGTTTATAGAGTTTATAGAGTTTATAGAGTTGAGAGTTTATAGAGTTCCACCAATTCTTA
>CAYREJ010000306.1:0-2595 GCA_964423235.1 uncultured Acidobacteriota bacterium
ATGATTATATTTTGTTGCTTTAATTTTAAATAGAATGATTGCGGATTAGAGCATTCATCTAAATTAATATTAAGAAAATCTTGAAAAAGCTTGCTAATAGGAATTCTTTTAAATGGTAAAGAAATATTGATTTGGCTGTCATTAATTTTTCCTGAGTTTTTAAGTTTATCATAAATGAATAATATTAGATTTTCAACATCTTCAATTAAAGTAAGATAATTAGCATTTTTTCTATACCATTCCAGCATAAGGAATTCAGGCAAATGCAATTTGGAGAGCTCATTGTTTCTGAAGGAATGCGATATCTGGAAGATATTATCAAAATTAATGGATAGTAATTTTTTCATATGAAATTCCGGAGAATATGGCAGATGCAGGTATTTTCTTTTATTTGAAGAAGAGTAGAGTAATGTTCGGAAGGGTTCAAGGTAAGGTTCAATACCTGGTGATGCCGATAAAAGGGGTGTATCAACTTCAGTAAAATTATTGGTATAAAAAAATTCTCTTATCCATTTGAGAATTTTGAATTTTAATTCTAAGATTTCTTTCATTTTAAGAGGGTAGATAAGGCTCTTTTCAAAATAAACTAAAATATAACTCTTCGTATTGTGGGATAATTATTTTTGCATCAAAGAAACTTATAGCTACTTGACGGCTATTTTTGCTAAGAGTTAGCTTCAAGTCAGGATTTTTTAGAATATCAATACAATATTTAGCCATTTGAGATATATCACCAACTTCAGCAAGGAAACCTGTTTCACCATGTATGACTACTTCTGGGATACCACCGGTTCTTGTAGCCACTACTGGAACCCCGCAACTCATTGCTTCTAAAGCTACTAAACCGAAACTTTCTAGTTGACTGGGTAACAATAATATATCCGAAGATTGGAGTAGCTCAATTATATTTAATTGCTTTCCTAAAAAATGGATTTTATCCAATAAACCCCTTTCCAACGCATATCTTTCTGCTTTAGACCTTTCTTCGCCATCTCCCACCATCAATAAACAAACATCTGCTAATTCTTTTTGAACTATTTCAAAAACTTTAATTACATCAAGAATCCTTTTAATAGGGCGAAAATTAGATATATGGATTAGAAAATATTTTGATTTTGAGAACATAGGACAAGTTATTTTTTTATCTCCGGGAATGAATTCATTAGTATCTATAAAATTATAAATAGTATGAATATTTTTATTGATTGCAAATCTATTTTTGGTTAGATTAGTTAAGAAATTGGAGATACAAGTAACAGCATCACTTTTTTCAATTCCATATTTGGTAATAGGGAAGAAAGAAGCGTCAATGCCGACGAGAGTAACATCAGTTCCATGTAAAGTAGTTACTATTTTAATTTTTTCATCCATCAAGATATTTTTCGCTAATACAGCGCTGATAGCGTGTGGAAGAGCATAATGAGCATGAATAATATCTAAATGATATAAAGAAGCAATTTCAACTAATTTTGCTGATAAAGCTAAAGAATAAAGAGAGTGCTCAAAAAGAGGATAGTCCATCCAGCTAACTTCATGAAAAAAGATTCTATCTTGATAAGTATTAAGTCTAATTGGTAAAGAATAAGAAAAGAAGTGAATTTCATGTCCCCTTATCATTAATTGCTTACCTAATTCAGCAGCTACTACTCCGCTTCCTCCATAAGTAGGATAACAAATTATTCCTATTTTTAAATTCTTAGTCATTTTAATAAATTATAGGTCCTTTTTCTCTTTTGAAGAAACTCACGATATCTTTAATTTCTATGTAATTTTTGATAAAGAAGCCTTCGCCGAATGTAACACCAATAAGGGAACCATAGTATTTTGCTTTTGCTTCTATTGCTTGAAGGAAGAGAGGATCACTCAAATAAGTTTCTGGTTGCTGAGTATTTGAAGGTATGGAAAATTGAGATTTATAACAGGCTATTGCCTTGAGCCTTTCTTGGTAAACATCAGATATATCTACTATAAAAGAAGGATTAACGAAAGGCGGCAAATGATAATAAATTATTTGAGAAGGTCTCCATTTAGGTTGATTAGTATTAATTTTAATAAGCCCTGCGAGATGACTTGCTTCGGAAACCAAATGTGAAGTAGATACATGGTCTGGATGTGAGCTATCCCAGTAATGGGTAAATATTATATCCGGCTGATATTCTCTTATAATTTTAATAATCTTTAATTGATTTTTTCTATCATTTATTATTTCAGTATCCGGCAGTGATAAATTTTTCCTTATCCTCACAAGCATAACTTTAGCAGCTTCTTTTGCTTCACTGAGCCTGATTTTAGAATTACCTCTTGTTCCCTTTTCTCCTTTAGTTAAATCAATAATGCCAATTTTATAACCAAGCTTGGCTAATTTAATAAAGGTGCCCGCAGCAGCTAATTCTATATCATCAGGATGAGCTGCAATGGCTAAAATATCTAATTTCATTCTTTATAAATTAATAAAATTTATAAATTATTTCAATATGAGTTTTGGTATCTGGATCAGTTTTTTTCCGATATCAAAGAAAAGTATTAAACCACAAGATTATCACAAGATATTAGCCACAGAAGGACACAGAATAACACAGAAATAAGAAATTCTGT
>CAYREJ010000307.1:0-2580 GCA_964423235.1 uncultured Acidobacteriota bacterium
TAATAATTGTGGAACTCTACAAACTCTTAACTCTATAAACTCTATAAACTCTATAAACTCTACTCCCCCATTTGACTTAGAAAGTTAATAATAATATATTAGAAATCTTATAAATTCTAAAAAAGGAGTGAGCAATGAAATTTTTTCTTGATACAGCTAATATCGAGCAAATTGAAGAAGGATGCAGTTTAGGAATAATTGATGGGGTAACTACTAATCCTTCATTATTATCAAAGGAAGAAGGAGATTATAGAACAATATTGAAAAAGATATGCGAAATAGTAAAAGGACCAGTAAGCGCAGAAGTAATTAGTCAGAATTATAAAGGTATGATAGAAGAAGCAAAATCTTTAGCTGAGATTGATGAAAACATAGTAATTAAAATTCCTATGATCAGGGAAGGAATAAAAGCAGGAAAGCATTTAGTAGAGCAGGGAATAAAAATTAATATAACTTTAGTATTCTCTCCTGTTCAAGCCTTAATAGCAGCAAAGATAGGTGCAACATTTATATCCCCTTTTATAGGACGGCTGGATGATATTTCACAAGAAGGAATGCTGTTAATAAAGCAAATCAAAAAGATATTAAATAATTATTCATTTAACTCAAAGCTTCTTGTAGCCAGCATTCGTCATCCTTTGCATGTGTTAAAATCAGCATTATACGGGGCTGATATAGCAACAATTCCCTATAATGTTTTTGAGCAATTATTTAAACATCCTCTAACTGATATTGGATTAGAAAAATTTTTAGAGGATTGGAAAAAGGGGAAAATAAAAAGATAAATCTTAAAAACAATCCCTAATCATTTTACTATGAAATCCAGTAGAAAATTAATAGTATTCTCTGTTATTCTTTTGTTTTCTTTTAATTTGATTATGCTAATAAATATTATAAAAGAGCAGAATTATCTTAATTTTGCAATAGCAGACTGGTATAATGATAAAATTGCTGCGCTTTCAATAGCTTTTGATGATGGCACTGAAGACCAAATTATAATAAAAAGCGTCAGAGGCACATCGGTAGTATAATAATGGCTGTGAATTATATGGAGAACAATATTATTGAAAATAAGAAGAAAGCTTCTTTTCTCTTCATATAATTAATAAAAATTATTTATTAATTCATTATATTTAAAAACTCCTTCAATTCAAGAACTAATTAGATCCGAATAGAGTTTATAGAGTTTATAGAGTTTATAGAGTTGAGAGTTCCTCAATTTATTACCATCAAGGATTTTGGATTAAGGAAAATGCTTTCGGAACTATATTAAGAATCAAGATGCATAGCCCATAACCTATAACCTATAACCTATAACCTATGACCTATAACCCTTAACTATAGAATTGGTAATAGGTCATGGGTTCTGGGTCATGGGTTAGAGGAATCAAGATGCATAGCCCATAACCTATAGCCTATAACCTATAACCCATGACCTATAACCCTTCTGTAATTCCAAGCTTGCGGATTCACAATATTTTCTATCTTCTTGCCTTCAAAGATACTTATTAAATTTTCAGCTGCCATTATTGCCATCTTTTTCCTTGTTTCCACAGTCGCACTCCCAATATGAGGAAGAAGTATTACATTATTTAGCTCTAATAAAGCAGGATTTATTTTGGGTTCATTTTCATAAACATCTAAGGCAGCTCCGGATATTAAATTATTTTTCAATGCTTTCACCAATGCTTCTTCATCTACAATAGGTCCACGAGAAGTATTAATTAGAAAAGCAGTAGGTTTCATAAGCTTAAACTCATTCTTACCAATAAGGTGATAAGTTTCTTTAGTTAATGGAAGGTGGATAGAAACAAAATCGGATGTATTTAATAATTCTTTTAAATCTGCATAGTGGGCTCTCAAATTATTTTCATCATTTTTATTTAATTTACTACGGCTATAATAGATTATATCCATATTAAAGCCTTTAGCTCTATGAGCGACAGCTTTACCAATTCTGCCCATTCCGATGATGCCGAGTGTTTTACCATAGACAGGAGAACCCAGAAATAGCATAGGTTCCCATCCTTTAAAATAACCCATCCGAGTGAACCTGTCTGCTTCTACAATTTTTCTACTGATAGCCATTATCAATGCCCAAGTAAGATCAGCTGTAGCTTCTGTCAGCACCCCAGGTGTGTTAGTAATTATTATCCCTAATTCGGTTGCATAATCTACATCAATATTATTGAAACCTACTGCATAGTTGCTTATAGCAACCAATTTATCAGCAGAATCTAAAATCTCTTTATCTATCGTGTCAGAAAGCAGACAAACTAAGCCCTGCTGATCCTTTAAATTCTTTATTAATTCACCCTTGGTTAAGTTCCGATTCAAAGGATTTACGGTCAAGTAAAAATGCTGATGCAATAATTTCAATCCTTCATCAGGTATTAATCTTGTCAAATATACTTTAGGTTTCATCAATCTCACCTCTCTTATTTTAAAAAAATATTAAAATCAAAATAAAAAAATAAGTCAAATAGTAGAGTTTATAGAGTTCATAGAGTTTATAGAGTTTATAGAGTTCCTCAATTCCTTACCTTAACACAAAATGCTTACCTGTTAAGGGTTATAGGT
>CAYREJ010000308.1:0-2563 GCA_964423235.1 uncultured Acidobacteriota bacterium
ACAGAGTTAATTTTTTCTCTGTGTTCTCTGTGTCTCTGTGGTGAATTTATTTTTAGAACTTGACATTTGTTCTCATAGATGTGATCTTTGTGGTTTATAATTTTTTTTCTATTGGATTGGCTTTTAGGATTTGGACAATACTGACTAGTTATAATTTTTTCGCTTGACTTTTCTTACTATTTGCTGTATATAATTTAATTGACCAAACAGCTTTTTAGATAATTTCAATTTTATTTCTTTGAACCAAAAATTTTTTTAGGAGTTAATAAATATGCAATATCAATTAAACATAAATAAAAGAGAGATAGTTGGAAAAAATTATTGTAAGAAACTTCGTCAGAGAGGATTTATTCCAGCGATCATATATGGACACAAAATAGATTCTATTCCTATTTATGTAAATCAAAAAGAATTTATAAGTATATTGAGGAAAGCAGGCGAAAGTTCACTAATTGAATTAAACATAGACGGCGAAAAAATTAATGTATTAATAAAAGATTATCAACTTCATCCAATAAACAATAACATATTACACATAGATTTTTATGCAATAAAAGCTGATGAAGCAGTATCCTTAAAAATGCCTATATATATAATAGGAGAGCCTAAAGGAGTTAAAGAAAAATCTGGTATTTTAGAAATTATTCTTAGAGAATTAGAAATAGAGTGTCTGCCTGCTGATATTCCTGAAAAAATAGAAATTGATATAAGCAATTTAGATATAGGAGATGAAATATTAGTATCTGATTTAAAATTATCGGAAAAGATTAAAATTTTGACTAAGGCAGATTCAGTAATTGCATTAGTATCAGCGCCAGCAGTTGAAGAAGAAGCAGTAGCGGCTGAAGTTCCGGAAACCCCTCCTGAACCTGAAGTAATTAAGAAAGGTAAAGAAGAAAAAGAATCTGAAGAGGAAAAATAAAAAGTGCTATCTTTCGTAGGATTAGGCAATCCTGGTGAGAAATATAGCCTCAATAGGCACAATCTCGGTTTTATGGTTATTGATTATGCCATTAAGAATTTAAAAATAAAAAACCAAATAGCCTCCTGCAAATCTTTAATAGCTTTTTCTGAATTAAATAATCAGAAATTATTATTTATAAAGCCATTAACTTATATGAACAAAAGTGGCGAAGCTGTAAAATTAATAAAAGACACTTATGGTTTAAAAACAGAAGATTTCATAATAATATACGATGATCTTTATTTACCAATAGGAAAATTAAGAATTAAATTAAAAGGAAGTGATGGGGGACATAAAGGAATAGCTTCAATAATTACATCTCTTCAAACTGAAAATATCCGGAGAATAAAGATTGGGATTGGCTATGCACAATTGCCATCCTTTTGTCATCCTGATTATGTTTTATCTGATTTTACAGAAGAGGAATTAGAAATAATAAGACCGACAATAAGAAATTGTTATCGTGCAATAATTTATATTATTCAAGAAGGAATTACAAAGGCTCAAAATATTTTTAATAGAAATATTTACCACTGAATATCAAATCGTTATAAAAAATCTTCATTGATTAGAAAATAAAATAAGCACAAGATTAAGATATATGAAATTTGAAAAAAAAAGAAAATTTGCTAAAATATGTGAGAGCAAGAAAAAATAAATAAGGAGGCAAGAATGAATTTTTATGAAATGATGATATTAACTAGTCCCCAATTAGAGGAACAAGCTCAAAATAGCATAATTGATCTGGTAAAAAAATATATTGAAGAAAATCAAGGCAAAGTTTTATTTGTTGAAAAATGGGGAAAGCGTTCTCTTCAATATAAAATAAAGCATTTTACTGAAGCTTACTACAACATAATTTATTTTAACATTAATTCTAAATTTTTAAGTGAAATGGAAAGAAGATTAAGATTGAAAGAAGAAGTATTAAGATATATGATAATTAGAATGATAAAATCTCAAATTGAAAAAATTAAAAATAAAGCAGAAAGTTATCATTTAATACAGAGCAAGGAAGAGCAAATTATAGAATCTGAGCCTAATATAAAAACAAGCTCAGAAGAGATAAAAGAGGAGGAGAAAAATGGATAAGAAAGGAACATCAGCAATCCCTTCAAAATTTGTTCAATTAAGAAAAAGAAAAAGCTGTAGATTCTGCAAAGAAGGAATAGATTATATAGATTATAAAGACACCAAAACATTGCTTTCATATGTAACTGAGAGGGCAAGAATTCCTCCTCGCAGAATAACGGGAAATTGTGCATTTCATCAAAGGCAATTAACAGTTGCTATAAAAAGAGCCAGGATTATGGCTTTATTACCTTTTGTAGCTTCATAATAAACTACATTTAAGCTTAAAGGAAGGGAAAAATGGAAATAATCTTAATAGAAGATATACCATCTTTAGGAAAGAGAGGGAAGATTGTAAAAGTTGCCGATGGATATGCAAGAAATTATTTAATTCCGCGTAATTTGGCTCTGCCTGCTACTAAGCAAAATATTCAAAAAATTCAAGAACAACAAAAATTAACTAAGATAAAAGAAATAAAAGAGAAAAGCGATGCTGAAGAATTAGCTAAGCAATTAGCTACTTTATCA
>CAYREJ010000309.1:0-2541 GCA_964423235.1 uncultured Acidobacteriota bacterium
TGGCTTATTTATTTTAGCCACAGAATTTCACAGAAGAACACAGAAGTTTTTATTTCTGTTTTATTATGTGTATTTCTATAGTTAATATTTTCAACTCGCTAACTCGCCAACTCGTAATAAAATAATAAAAAATGAGCAAAGGCAAAGCAATCATAGGCAAAAAGCAAAATTATATTTTCTTTGGGGAAAAATTATCTATTACTTCCGATGTATTTGATAAAAGTAAAAACATTTGTTATTATATAGCAGAGGGTGAAGGGAAAAAGGAAGAAATGTTTACAATAGGAATAGAAGAAGAATTTCAATTGATAGATCCGAAGACATTGGAGCTAAAATCTCATATAGCACAAGTCTTGAAGGTTGGGCAACCTATATTTGGGGTGCAGATGAAGCCGGAACTTCATCAATCCATAGTAGAGATTAACACGCCTATTTGTAAAAGTATAAAAGAAGCAAGGAATCAGGTTCTTTCATTGAGAGGAGCTTTGTTTAATTTAGCGCGAGAGAATGGTTTTTTGATAGCGGCAGCGGGAACGCATCCTTTTTCTCATTGGAAGGATCAATTGATAGTAGATGATCCAAGATACGGAATGATTATAGATGAGATGCAGGTTTTAGCGAGGTCCTTATTAATTTTTGGATTGCATATTCACATTGGAGTTGAAGATAATGATGTAGCTATAAAATTAATGAATCTATTAAGAAATTATATTCCCTATTTAACTGCACTAACAGTGAATTCTCCTTTTTGGATGGGTAGGGAGACAGGAATTAAATCATATAGAATTAAAATATTTGAAAAATTTCCCAGAACTGGGATACCGGAGCCTTTTGCAGGGTGGGAAGATTTTCATGAATTTTTGAATACATTAATTTGCACAAATTGCATTGATAACATTAAAAAAATTTGGTGGGACATAAGACCGCACATAATCTATAAGACATTAGAATTTAGGGTATGTGATGTTCAAATGAAGGCAGCGCAGACGATAGCAATAGCTGCGTTAGCTCAAGCATTAGTTTATAAGTTATATAATTTATACAGGGAAGGCTATTATGGAAATATAGTAAGGAATGCATTGATTTTGGAAAACAAGTGGAGAGCAGTTAGATATGGTTTAGATGGAAATTTTGTTGACTTCAGAACGAAAAAGGAGGTTCCCATAAGGGATTCTATTTATATGCTATTAGAATTCTTAATAGATGCTTTCAAGGATTTAGATAGCCTGAGAGAATATGAATATATAAAAGAATGGCTTAAAAAAGGAACGGGAGCCGATGCACAGCTTAAAGTATTTAAGGAAAGCAATGATTTATATAGTGTATCATCTTTTTTAGTAAAAGAAACAATGGAGGAATAAAATGAAAAGTATGGAGAAACATATGCAAATAAAGCAACCAGATTTAGAAAAGGCTGCTTTAAATGCAGCAAAAGTATGTTTACAAACTAAAGAGGGGGATAAAGCTATAATAATAGGAGACAAAGAAAATTCTGAAATAGCAGAAAGCCTCGGTTATGTTATGAGAAAATTAAAAGCGAAGGTTGGAATAACTTGGCTTGATAATTATGGGGAAAGACCATTATCAAGCTTACCGAGGGCAGTAAAGGAATTATTAAAAGAATCTGATATAGGAATTTGTTGTGCAAATATTCACGAAGGGGAAATAAAAATGAGAGTAGAGTTAGTAAGGTTGATTGAAACATTAAATATTAGATACGCTCATATGGTAGGTATCTCAAAAGAGATAATGGTGAAAGGATTGAGCGTGGACTATAGGAAAATTAATTATGTAGGTGAAAAATTAATTAATATACTAAAAAGGACTTATAAAATTAAAGTTATAAGTGAGAGGGGGACTAATTTAGATGTTGTTTTAGATAATAATAAATATAAGTGGGTTAAAACTTGTGGAATAATTTTACCTGGAGTTTGGCAGAATCTACCGGCAGGAGAAATTTTTACTACTCCTTCTGAATTGAATGGAACTTTTGTTATTGATGGCAATTTGGGGAATCATATAGGAGCTCAATTCTATCCCTTTGATGATTATCCATTAATTTTAGAAATTAAAAAAGGTTATCTCAAAGATGCTTATTGTAAAAACAAGGAACTTTTAGATATGTTCCTTTCTTATTGCCGAGGCAATAAAAATAGTGATAGGATAGGGGAGTTTGCAATAGGAACAAACATAGGGTTGAAAGAATTTACAGGCAATTTATTATATGATGAAAAAATTCCTGGGGTTCACATCGCTTTTGGAGATCCCGGAGGTAAATTAACAGGAGCAAAATGGACTGCTCCTACTCATATTGATGCTATATCTAAAAATTGCACTATCTATGCAGATGATAAGGTAATTTTCGATAAAGGCAAATTCTTAATTTAAGATTTGGGAAATTGGGATTGGGAGTTGGGAATTGGGAATTAGGAATTGAGAATTAGGAATTGGGAATTGAGAAATCCTAATTGCCAATTCCTAATTCCCAGCTTTTTATGGTTTGTAATTTTGTTCAGTATAATTTTATTATTTCACGCAAAG
>CAYREJ010000310.1:0-2504 GCA_964423235.1 uncultured Acidobacteriota bacterium
ATAGAGTTGAGAGTTTATAGAGTTCCACAGAAATTACCTATATTCTTATTTCTTTAGAGATATATGACTAATTTTTACTATTATCAAACAATGGTTCTATTAGTGGAACTCTACAAACTCTATAAACTCTACAAACTCTATAAACTCTATTTGACAATCGGTTCTAATCAGCATAAAATGATTAAAAGAGGTAAATGAATATGGAAACAATAAATGAGTTGGAAATAAATTTAGTAAGGGTAGCAGAGGAGGAGGGGATAGAAGTAAAAGAGTTTGAAAAGAGGATAGAAGAAGGCAGGATTGTCTTAATAAAGAATAAATATCATGATGTTTTTCCTTTAGCGGTAGGAGAAGGATGTAGAACGAAAGTGAATGCTAATTTAGGTACATCTCCGGACATATGCAATTTAGAGTATGAATTGGATAAATTAAGGGTTGCGATAGAGAATGGAGCTGATGCGGTGATGGATTTATCTACTGGTGGGGATTTAAGAAGCATAAGAAAAGAGATAATAAAGAAATCATCAGTAGTAGTAGGTTCTGTGCCTATATATCAAGTAGCAGCTGAATTGAATTTAAATAAAAAAAGCATAATAGAGATGAATGAAGATCATTTATTTAGAGTGATTGAAGAGCATCTTGAGGACGGAATTGATTTTATTACAGTTCATTGTGGAGTAACAAGAGAAGGATTGGTTTTTGGAAAGAAGGACCCTCGTATTGTTGGCATTGTTAGTAGAGGAGGTTCCTTGCTTTCTAAATGGATGGAATATCATCATAAAGAAAATCCCCTGTATGAGCATTATGATTTATTATTAGAAATAGCTAAAAAGTATGATGCAACATTAAGTTTAGGTGATGGATTAAGACCCGGTGGAATTCCGGATTCGACTGATAGAATGCAAATTCATGAATTATTGGTTTTAGGTGAATTGGTAGATAGAGCAAGGGAGGCTGGGGTCAAAGCTATTGTAGAAGGACCCGGACATATTCCTTTGAATGAAATTGAAGCTAATATATTATTAGAAAAAAAGATATGCAAAGGGGCTCCTTTTTATGTATTAGGACCGATAGTTACGGATATTGCTCCCGGATATGATCATATTTCCGGAGCTATTGGTGGCGCAATCGCTGCTTGGGCAGGGGCAGATTTCCTATGCTATCTCACCCCGGCTGAACATCTCGGTCTGCCCGATATTAATGAAGTAAAAGAAGGAGTCATTGCAACAAAAATTGCTGCACACGCTGCTGATATCGCTAAAAAACATCCTAAAGCATTTGTGCAAGACAAAGAATTCTCTTCCGCAAGAAAAAAATTTAATTGGAAATATATGTTTTCACATGGAATTGCTCCAAAAGAAGCTTTTGAAAAATGGAAGAGCAAAAATGTAGATATAGAAAGGAAAATGTGTTCTATGTGCGGTCCTTTTTGTTCAATGAGAGATTTATAATAAATCAGAAATCCAAATCTTAAGAGTTGTGCTCCTCTTAAATACTTTTACCTTCTTCACTTATTAGCTGCTTTGGCTTGTATAATCCCCGTGGATCCGTTCCTAACATTCCTGCTTCGTATGTTCTTTTATCCACTGGTGATAATGCCTTGATCATTTCTTCAGTTAACAAGGGATAATGCCTCATCTTTTCAATTTTATTTGCAATATCTTCCATCTTTTCATCTTTTATTAGCCAATCTTCTCCGATATCTTTTAAATTTAGCACCTTGGAATAAGAACGAAGGGTTTTCTCTCCAATTGTATTGTAATAAAATTCAAAATAAGATAAAGCTAATTCTCTTAAATTTCTATAAATCGGTTCACGATACCTTAGTCCTACAAAATTTGATTTCCCTATTGCTCCCCAACAGCCATTTCTTTTATACAATGCAAGCATATGATCATCATCATTTACTGCTTTTAATTCAATTATTAATGGATCATAACCAAGAAATAATAAAGCTGCAGATGCAAATACTGCTCCGTCAAAACAATGAGCTACTTTATCTTTAAAAACTCTCTTCGGACATCTGTAAATATCTTCTACGCTATATGGTATTCTATCTAAGAATTCTTGAATCTTCTCCGGAGTATTTATTTTACTTTCATTTAAAATTTCTTCTTTCAGCTCCTGAATTTGATAATTCATATTACCTTCCTTTAAAGATTTTCACCTCCATTCTTTTTAAAAAACTTCTTATGAAAAATTTTCTACACTGCCAATCAAAATTATTTAGCGATAAACCTGTATTTTTCTTACGAAAAGAAATTAATATAAGCAATGCTGAAGATATTATAAGTCTATAAGCTACTATAATTAATGAAGGAATATCCTCGCAAAATTTTATGAAGATTGAAGCAAAGGGAATTAAAATAATTCCTATCAGAAAGATAATAATCATTTTCATAAATTTAATAATTATATCACATCATTTATCTTCTTAACTTCCTAACTTCCTGTAATTGGTCAGTTTTCTACAAAATTATTGCTTTGAGACTACCTTATTCTAT
>CAYREJ010000311.1:0-2404 GCA_964423235.1 uncultured Acidobacteriota bacterium
AATAAGTTGTGTAAATCTTGTAATAATCTTGTGGTTTAATATTTTTTTTGCTTTTGGAGAAAATTGACCAAATACTTATCTGATTCTTGCCTTTTTCTTATAAAATGCCTATTATATAATAATTATTTTTAAATAGGATTAATTTAAAATGATCACAAAAAAATTACAAGAAAATGTCAATCTTTTAATTAGTGCATTGAAAACAGCAGCTAATGCTATCATAATTACAGATAAAGAAGGAAAAATTCAATGGGCAAATCCTGCTTTTACAAAACTAACAGGCTTTACCTGTGAAGAAGCCATCGGGGAAAAAATGAATATATTAAAATCTTATAAGCATCCTCAGGAATTCTATAAAAGTCTATGGGATTGTATTTTAAAAGGAGAAATTTGGCAAGGAGAAATTATTAATAAAAGAAAAGATGGCAAGCTATATATTGAAGAAATGACTATTGCACCTGTCTTTAATGAAAATAAGGAAATAACTAATTTTATATCTGTTAAGCAAGATGTTACTGCCCGTAAAGTAGCAGAAAAAAGGTTAAAAAGAAGCGAAAGACAGTATAGAAAATTGTTTCAAGAAGCTGAAGAATTGATTTTGAATATCTTACCTTCCGGAAAAATCTTATATACTAATATTTCTTGGCAAAAAAGAGTAGAATGCTCCAAAAAAGAGTGCAAAAAATTATATTTCTATGATTTTATAAATTTTAAAGAAAGGGATAATTTTTTAAAGATTATTGATACAATTAGGGATACCAAAAAAAGCTATTATATTACAACAGAAATAATTTCTAAAAATAATAAAAAGATTATTTTAGATGGCACTATCTATCCTGTAATAAAAAAGGGTAGCTTGAAATTATTATGGATGATATTTAGGGATATAAGCAAGAAAAAAGAATTAGAAGAGCTCAAGAATGAATTTATTTCTATTGTTAGTCATGAATTAAAAACGCCTTTGACATCAATATATGCATCCATAAGTTTAATTTTGAATGAAGTAAACAAAGAACAAGAAAATAAACAATTGTTGGGAGTTATTAAAGGAGAAATTGAAAGATTAATTCGTCTTACCAATTCAATTTTAGATGTAGAAAGGATAGAATCAGGAAATGTAAAATTAAATAAAAAAGCTCTATCTCTTGAAGAGATAATTCATCAAGTAGTTGATTCTTATCATGGTTATTCAAAAAAACGACAAATAAAGATAGTTATTGAAGGTATTTTAAAAAATATTTATGTATATGCAGATAAGGATGCTTTACTGCAAGTTTTAACCAATTTATTATCTAATGCTATTAAAAACTCTGCTTCTTATTCTATAGTAAAAATATCAATTGAAAAGTGTAAAGATTTTGTGCGTTTAGGCGTAATTAATTATGGAAATGAAATTAAGAAAGAATACTACGATCGTGTATTTCAGAAATTTTCTCAAATAAATGATAAAAGGGAGGGGACTGGTTTAGGTTTGTATATAAGTAAGGCTTTAATAGAAAGGATGGATGGCAAAATTTATTTTGAATCCGGCAAAGATAAAGGGACTATATTCTATATTGAGCTTCCTCTCAGTGTAAGTGATATTGCTGAGGCTTCCGCTATAATGGAAGAAGATGAGATGGAAGAAGATTCAGTGGAAATCAGTAAGGATATTTTATTAGTGGAGGATGATATTCATATTCAAAAGATACTTAAATTATTATTAGAAGGTATAAATGGATTGAAGGTTAGTGTTTGTTCATCCGGAAAAGAAGCAATAGAGAAATTAAAATGCTTCCAATTTGACATGATCCTTTTAGATGTTGTATTGCCTGATATGGATGGCAAGCTAATTTTAAAAGAGATTCAAAATAATCCTACATTATTTAAAGCGCCTGTTATTTTTGTCACAGCAATGAATAGGAATGAAGATTTAGTTCAATATAGGAATTTGGGAGCTTTGGAAGTGATTGAAAAACCGATTAATCTAAAAACTTTTTCCAAAATAATTAAGAATTGTCTTTTAAAACCAAGAAAAAATGAAGAGGTTTTATGAAAAATAAAATTTTACTAATAGACGATGATATTAGAATTTTGAGCTCATTAAAGGGTTTTCTTCATCAATTCGGATATAAAATTATAGAAGCTTATAATGGACAGATGGCTTTTCAGTTTATAGAAGAGCAAGAGCCAGATCTTATCATTTCGGATATGTTAATGCCTGGGATAGCCGGGTTAGAGTTATGTAGGATTATTAAAGAAAATTTTAAATATAGCAAAATTCCAGTTTTTCTTATGACTGGAGTTTATAAGAAGCCCTCTTATAGATTGGAATCCAAAAAGTATGGTGCGGATGTTTTTATTGAAAAACCCATTAATTTTCAAGAGCTGCTTGAAAATATAGAAAAATATCTTCCAATCAATG
>CAYREJ010000312.1:0-2398 GCA_964423235.1 uncultured Acidobacteriota bacterium
GGTTGAGCGAATTAGCGTTATTTTATATAGGAGGATTATTGAAACATTCACCGGCTTTAGCAGCTTTTGTAGCTCCTACTGTTAATTCTTATCATAGATTAGTGCCTGGATTTGAAGCTCCTGTAAGATTAGCTTATTCAAGAAGAAATAGAAGTGCAGCGATACGAATACCGATGTATTCAGAAGCTCCTCATGCTAAAAGAATCGAATATAGACCGCCTGACCCATCTTGCAATCCTTATTTGGCTTTTGCAGCTATGCTTATGGCTGGCTTGGATGGAATAGAAAATAGAATAGAACCGGGTCCACCTTTTGATAAAGATATATATGGGCTACCACCAGAAGAATTAAAAGACATCCCTTGCTTACCCGGAAATCTGAATGAAGCTCTTGCAGCCTTAGAGAACGATTATTATTTTCTCCTAAAAGGTGATGTGTTCACTGAAGATGTTATAAAAACATGGATTAAATATAAAAGAGAAAATGAAATTGTTCCTCTTTCATTGCGACCTCATCCTTATGAATTTTATTTATACTTTGATATTTAGAAAAGAAGCTTAAGATAAATTCACCACAGAGAACACAGAGAAATAATTGACAGCGGGTCTTTTGTAGAAAAAAATAAAATCTATAAATATCATAAAGAAGCTTTAAGGTAATGATGTAAGAGAAAACTATTATACTAATTATTATTGGTTCTCTTCAATTTTAACTCCTGCACTTTTTAGCATAGACAAAAAGCCAATCTTATCTACAGCTTTTATATAAGCCTGTTTTGGATCAACGATGCCTTCCTTTACCAATTTGATCAAAGAATCATTAAGTAGTATCATACCTTGTTGTTTATTAGTTTGTATTATAGATGGGATTTGATAAGTCTTGCTTTCCCTAATAAGATTAGATATAGCATTAGTTCCTAATAATATTTCAAACGCTGCAACTCTCCCTCCGTTTATTTTCTTCAATAGCGTTTGACATATGATTCCCTTTAAAGTTTCTGATAGCATGATTCGTATTTGGGCTTGTTGCTCGGGAGGGAATTGATCAATTATTCTATCTATCGTAGATGGGGCTGTTGATGTATGTAAAGTTCCGAAAACTAAGTGTCCTGTCTCAGCAGTTTCTAAAGCAATTGAAACAGTTTCTAAATCTCTCATTTCCCCTACTAAAACAATGTCCGGATCTTCTCTTAAAGCAGCTCTTAAGGCTTTCTTAAAGCTATCAGTATGCGAACCAACCTCCCTTTGGTTAATAATACAATTTTTATTTTCATGTATGAATTCTATCGGGTCTTCAATTGTTATAATATGATCATGTCTATTTTCATTAATATAATCGATCATAGCCGCTAAAGTAGTGGATTTACCGCTTCCGGTCGGTCCCGTTACTAATACTAATCCTTTACTAAGATGACATAAAGATTTTACACATTCCGGTAAACCTAATTCATCAAGACTCATTATCTTATACGGAATGAGTCTAAAAACTGCACCTATTCCCTTTTTATCCATAAAGACATTAACTCTGAACCTTGCCTTTTCTGGAATCTCAAAAGCGAAATCAGTGTCAGAGGTTTCTTGAAATTCTTTTAAATTCCTTTCAGGCATTATAGCAACTAAGAGATTTTCAAGCTCTTCTTTCTTGATAGGAAGATATTCATCTAAATATTTTATATCACCATCTACTCTTATTGCAGGAACAGTATCACTTGAAAGATGTAGATCGGAAGCTTTTTCTTCAATTTGCTTCTCCAATAATTCATAAATGCTATTAGCTTTCTTAATTTCTTTTTTAATTGAAACTTCAGCTTCATCTTGAATTAAAGGAAGAAAAATTATTCGCAATGTTCCATTGTTTTTAATTGCATTAACCTTAAATATTTTATCTTCTGCAAATTTATAATTAAAATTTAGCTGAATTGATGATTTAGTAAATGATAATTTTTGTTCAGCCGGAAGGAGTTCTGAAATTAATGAATTGATGATAGGTGAGCTGAAAATTTGATTAGTCAATTTAATTTTTTGCGATTTGCTTATTATCATTGGATTGTTGTCATTTTCCAAAAGTAACATTACATCTTTTTCAAAAGGCATTTTTTGAAGGAATACATCTATTTTAGCCATAACTTAACCCCCATATTATACATTTTTTTATAAATACTTTTTTCATTTTATAAATATTTTTGCCATTTAGAGCAAATCTAATGCAAACTTATTATGATGAATTTAATTTGAAAATGTCAGTATTCAATTGATTTTATTTCTTTACAGGAAAAGAATTTTATAAAAAGAATGTCAATAAAATGATTTAATACAAAAATTTGGCGAGGTTGTATAGAGGTTGTATAGAGTTTGTAGAGTTTATAGAGTTGAGAGTTGAGAGTTCCACCATTTCTTAC
>CAYREJ010000313.1:0-2390 GCA_964423235.1 uncultured Acidobacteriota bacterium
CTATCACCCATCAACCATAACCTTTAATCAATCATTCCTTATAAATGATCATCTTTAGGCAAAGAGGTAGAATTGGTGGAACTCTATAAACTCCCAACTCTATAAACTCTATAAACTATATATACTCTATAAACTAAATTTGAACTTGACAATTTATTTAATCATTTAGTATAATATTTTATTAAAAGCGGGTATAACTCAGCGGTAGAGTGCAAGCTTCCCAAGCTTGAGGTCGCGGGTTCAAATCCCGTTGCCCGCTCCATCTTCCATTTAATTCATATTAACCAAATTAATATTTTTTAGGAGTAAGAAATGGGTATTTTTAGAGAAGAAAAGAAAAAAAATGAACCTTTGCCGCCTCAAAAATTAGAAAAACCAATTTCTATCCCTTATGAAGCTCCTTCAAAAACTACAATTGGTAAAAGCATTCAAATAAAGGGAGATTTAATAGCTGATGAGGAAGTTTATATTGAAGGAAAAATAGAGGGGAAAATAGAGAGCAAAAAATCTATAATTATTGGAAGCGCAGGTTTTGTCAAAGCTGACTTACAAGCACCCATAATAAAAATAAGTGGTAAAGTGATAGGAAATATTTATGCTTCTACAAAATTAGATATAGATTCAACAGCTCATATTGAAGGGAATATAACAGCAGCAAAGTTATCTATTTCAGAATCGGCTTACTTTAAAGGTTCAGTGGATATGTCAGGAAAGGGAGAAAAAATTATTTCAGAAGTAAAGAAATGATAATATTTGTGTTTTTTAGTGCTTGAAGATAAGTGTTTTATGCAAAATTTTAAAAAAGGAGGAAAGATATGACATTATATTATAAGAATTATATAAATGGAGAGTGGGTGGAGTCTACAACAGGGGAGTATTTTGAAAATAGAAATCCTGCGAATTGGGAGGAGGTAATTGGATATTTTCCCAAATCAAATAAAGAAGATGTTGACAAAGCAGTAGCAGCAGCACGAGAAGCTTATAAAGAATGGAGATTGGTTCCTGCACCCAAAAGGGCGGAGATTCTTTTTAAATTAGCTCAAATGATTAAAGATAGAAAAGAAGAGTTAGCAAAAGATATGACGAGAGAAATGGGAAAAATTCTTATAGAGACTCGCGGAGATGTTCAAGAAGCTATTGATATGACATTTTTTATAGCTGGGGAAGGTAGAAGATTACATGGACAAACAACTCCATCGGAACTAAGGAATAAATTTCAGATGAGCGTAAGAATACCAGTTGGTATAGTAGCTATGATCACGCCTTGGAATTTTCCTATGGCGATTCCATCATGGAAGCTAATTCCTGCATTAGTGTGTGGCAATACAGTAGTTTTTAAGCCTGCTTCTGATACTCCATTATCAGCTTATAATTTAGTGAAGCTTTGTGAAGAAGCTGGAGTTCCAAAAGGAGTTGTTAATTTAGTATTTGGTGGAGGTTCTGATGTAGGGGTTCCTTTAGCAACTCATCCGGATGTAAGGATTGTCTCTTTCACAGGTTCTTCTGAGGTTGGTGCAGAAATTAATAAAATGTGCGCTCCCAGCTTTAAGAAAGTATCTTTAGAAATGGGCGGGAAGAATGCAATGATAATTATGGATGATGCTAATTTAGAAATGGCAGTTGAAGGAGCATTATGGGGTTCTTTTGGAACAACTGGTCAAAGATGCACAGCTACAAGTCGGATAATAGTCCATAAAAATATCATGAAATCTTTTTTAAATGAATTTATTGAAAAAGCCAAGAATTTAAGAGTAGGAAATGGCTTAGATCCTTCTACTCAAATGGGACCTGTTATTAATGAAGCGCAGTTAAATAAAATTTTGGAATACATAGAGATTGGGAAAGGAGAAGGAGCTCATTTAATTTATGGCGGAAAAAGACTTATCAATGGTAATTATAAAAAAGGATGGTTCATTGAGCCTACTATATTCACTGATGTTTTTCCAAAAATGAGAATAGCTCAAGAAGAAATTTTTGGACCGGTTGTAGTTATAATAGAGGCAAAAGATCTTGATGAAGCTATTGAAATAGTTAATGATTGCAATTATGGTCTTTCTTCTTCTATCTATACTCAGAATTTAAATAGTGCTTTTAAAGCTATTAGAGATATATACACAGGAATAACTTATGTAAATGCTCCTACTATTGGAGCAGAAGTTCATTTACCTTTTGGCGGAACCAAGCATACGGGTAATGGACATAGAGAAGGTGGATTAGCTGTATTGGATATATTTTCTGAATGGAAATCAGTTTATATTGATTTTAGTGGAAAGCTCCAGCGTGCTCAAATAGATGTATGATTTTAGTTTGTAGAGTTTATAGAGTTGAGAGTTTATAGAGTTCCACCAATTCTACCTCTTTGCCTGTAGATGATCATTTATAAGGAATGA
>CAYREJ010000314.1:0-2345 GCA_964423235.1 uncultured Acidobacteriota bacterium
CGAACCCTCCAATTAATACATTCATTACCGAACGATTCATTGCTTTACACATTATTCCGGTTAATATAATTCCGGATGCTCCTACTAAAGCTCCACTGATGATTAATACCATATTACTTAAGACAAAACCGGTTGCTGAAGCTGCTAATCCGGAATAGCTATTAAGCAAGCATATAACTACTGGCATATCTGCTCCACCGATGGGTATTACTGTTAAAATACCTAAAATGGATGGAATTATTATTATGGGAATTAAAAGCCATCCTAAATTTGAATATGGCATTAAAGCTATTCCAAAACCTATCGTTATAATTAAAAGGATGATGTTTAGTAATTGATTCCCACGGAAAACAATTGGTCTTCCTGGTATGACCCCTTGAAGCTTTCCGGCAGCTACTACGCTTCCTGTAAAAGTTACTAACCCAATTAGAATACTTAAAAAAACTGTAAAAATAAATGAATTTTCCATATCAGCCGGTGATTGCTTTTTCCTAAAAAATTCAGCAATAGCTACTAATGCTGATGCTAATCCGCCAAATCCATTAAGAATCCCAACCATTTGTGGCATAGCTGTCATCTTTACTGTTATAGCCAACAATGCTCCCAAAAAAGACCCTACTAATAATCCAATTATTATTAAAGAAAAGCTCAAAATCCCTTTAGAAAGAAGAGTAAATATTATAGCTATCAACATTCCCACAGCTGAAATAAAATTACCTCTTCTTGCTGTTGCAGGTGAGCATAGCATTTTTAATCCGAAGATAAATAATACCGCAGCTATTAAATATGCAATATCAATAATTTGTTGAGGCATATTATTTTTCCTTTATTTTTTCTTAAACATCCTAAGCATTCTATCGGTTACTAAATATCCGCCAACCACATTTATCATTGCTGAAATGACCGCTATCATTCCTAAAATTGAGCTAAGGTCTTTTTCGCCAGCCCCTGAAGCTACTAATGCTCCAATCAATGTGATACCACTAATAGCATTTGAGCCACTCATTAAAGGAGTATGCAATGTTGAAGGAACTTTAGTAATTATTTCAAATCCAACGAACATTGCTAATACAAAAACAATCACTAATAAATGTAAAGACATATATTCTTCTCCTAAAATTATAAATGATTTTCTAATGCTTCCTTAACCCTTTTGTTTATTATTTCGGAATTATATGTTATTATCGTCTCTCTGATTATCTCATTATTTAAATCAATTCTTATTGTATTTTTATCAATAAATTCTTTAAGAAATTCATAGATATTTCTGGAATACATTTGAGATGCTTGGAGAGGCATAGAACTGGGCGCATTAGAAAAACCATATATAATGATTCCATGTTTTTGAATGATTTTTGATTTTTCACTAAGAGTGCAATTGCCTCCTGTTTCAATAGCGAGGTCAACAATGACAGAGCCCGGTTTCATTAATTTAACCATATCTTCTGTAATCAGTAATGGGGCTCTTCTGCCCGGAATCTGGGCAGTAGTAATTACAATATCTGCTTCTCCTATGTGTTGACTTATTACTTCTTGTTCACTTTTGTAAAAACTTTCCGGCAGCTCTTTAGCATATCCTCTTTCATCTTCTGCTTCTTCATGGCTGACAGGCAAAACGACAAATGATGCTCCGAGACTTTCAACTTGTTCTTTTACAGCTGGTCTTGTATCAATCGCTTTTACTACTGCTCCTAAGCGACGAGCCGTTGCTATTGCTTGCAATCCTGCAACGCCAGCACCAATTATCAAAACCTTAGCCGGTCTTATCGTCATAGCTGCTGTCATCAGCATCGGAAAAAATCTCGGTAATTGATTCGCCGCAAATAATACTGCCTTATACCCAGCTATCATCGCTTGCGATGATAAAGCATCCATAGACTGAGCCCTCGTTATTCTCGGTATTAAATCCATAGCAAAAGCATTTATTCCATTTGATGCTAATTTCTTCACTAATTCTAAATTGTATAGAGGCTGTATGAATGATACCAAAATAGCTCCCCTCTTGAATAAATCTACTTCATCTTTGTTTATTTTGTTATTAAATGATGGGGCTTGCACTTTTAAAATAATGTCCGCTTCTGAATATATATCTTCTTCCTTTCCGATTATGTTAGCTCCCGCATTCTTATATTCTTCATCTTCTATGTATGAAGCTTTTCCAGCTCCTTCTTGCACAAAAACTTCTATCCCTTCTTTTACCCATCTTTGAATTATTTCGGGAACAGCTGCTACTCTTTTTTCTCCTTCGGTTATTTCTTTTGGAATTGCTATTTTCATAGTATTGAATTATATGAAAATAAAAAAAAATTGCAAGGGTATATTTAGAGTTTATAGAGTTTATAGAG
>CAYREJ010000315.1:0-2343 GCA_964423235.1 uncultured Acidobacteriota bacterium
TAAATTTCATTTATATAGTTTAAAGATTCCGTATTTAAAGGCTTGCATTGATAAAAATCTTTTAAATTAATATTTTGGAATTCTCCTAAATTTATTAAATATTCTTCTATGGAATATACAATATTCTCAATATCAGGTATGAGGAAATCACAATAGTTATTATTTATATATTCTTGCAAGAATAAAGAGGGGATATTTCTTTTATCTGCTTGTAATTGCGGATAAGATAAAAATATAATTTTTTTTGCAGAATTTATTACTTTATAAAAATGAGCTCTCTGTTCATCAATAAGATTATCAGAAGTTGGCAAACTAAGAAGATTATATACTTCTTCAGGTAGAATATAAGTTTCTCTTATTTTCGGTTCATGTCCATCCACTAATCCGGCGAAGAAAATTATTTCGGAGTGGAAGCCGGTAGCTTCTATTATGCCCAGAATGTTAACTCCTTTGCTGATTCTCTCTTTACCAAAGTATCTTTTTTGTGTTAATAAATATCGGATTATTCTCTTTAATAAAGTGAAATCTATTTCTATGTCTTCACTAAGATTATTTATAGAAATTAATAATTCCCAGAAATCTTCAATAACTGCCTCTTCTCTATCATTGAGATTGCCGGCTGAACCAAACTTTAATTCCATAAGTATGCTGATGAAAGAAGAAATAAATTCTTTTAAATTTTTTCTTGAAGAAAATATTTTTAATTTGCTAATAAATTCTGAGATTTCTTTTCCTTCTTTTTGCCAAAAATCTGCTCCATATATTACTTGTGAATTGATTATTTGATTAATTATTTCTTTTTTATTTGGGATGTTAAAATATTTGCTTCTGAGAATATAAAGAAGTATATCACGTGGAAAATCTTCTTCTATTAATTTTAATATATTAAAAGCAGCTTGGATTGGAGCTTCATTCAGGATTCTTTCCCCAAAAGAATAATTGAATTCAATATCATAATTCTTAAATATTCTTTTTATTGAAGAAATATATAGGTAAGGGTCAGGTAAGATTATAGACATCTCATCTATAGAATATCCTTTCATTGCTAATTCTTTTATAGTCCTTGCGATAAATCTAATTTCTTTTTCTTTATTTTCTAATGGAGAAAGCAATTCTTCTTTTTCTTTTTTAGCGATTACATAAAGCTGCGCTTTCTTTTCTTCGCTTAATTTAATTATATTAAGAATTCTTATTTTTGATAATTCTTGAATAAAACTATCTATTAATTCATGATTTTCTTTGTTTTCAATGATAAAAACATGAGTTTCTATTGAAGAATCAATAATATGATTTATCAGCTTTATTTCAGCAGGAGTAATAAAAAATATAGAATCTAAAATTAACACTTCTATTTTTGGAAGGGAGGGTAAATTTTTCAACAGTAATTCTTTATCAGTTAGATTATTTTTTTCTAAAATTTTTAAATATTCATTTATTATTTCGAATAGAGTTTCTGCTCTCTTTTTAATGTAATCAGATATATATAATTTATTAAAAGAATCTTCAACTGTTTGTGAAAACAATTTCAGTGTTTCTGATAAATTAAGTAATGGATAGTAGTAAATCATCAGTTGATAAAATTCTACAATTTCTTCTATTAGTTCAGGAGCTTTGATATTATAGGAGCTATTTTGTATTTTTTGCAAAGCTTGGATCAAAAGGTATTTGACTTCTATATCAGAAATTATTTTTTTTGAAGTATAAAAAGAGATATAGTCAATGTAAGTTGAAAAGGTAGGTGGAATTATTGCTTGATTAGATGGAATTTTGTTGAGAATAAATTTTTTTTCTAAATCTTTAGATCTTCTCTTTGTTGGAGATAATGTAAGATTACAAGAAAAATCATATTCATCCTTTTTTTTAAGAAGGCTTAAGATAAAATCGTCAACGCTGTATTTACCATCGGTAATATATAATTTTATCTCTGAAAAACTCATAAAAAAATCTTATTAAATTATAATACTTGCATTATATAATTCAAAAGTTAGTTTATAGAGTTTGTAGAGTTTATAGAGTTGAGAGTTCCACAATAATTACTATCAAAAGCTAAAGTTGTAAGTACTTGATAAAAAAAAGGCATTACTATCAAAGGATATATTTCTAATTGCTTGGTAAGGCAAAGAAATAATTCTAACACTTATAAGATACAAGGTAAGAGATGGTGGAACTCTATAAACTCACTTTCATTTGTTAATTACTAATTAAAGGAGTTAAAGTTTAGAGAGCTTAGATTTCACAATAACTACTATCAAAAGGCAAGATTCTATTTGCTGGGTAAGATAAATAAATAATGTTAAGAATTATAAGATACAAGGTAAGATATGGTGGAACTCTATAAACTCT
>CAYREJ010000316.1:0-2315 GCA_964423235.1 uncultured Acidobacteriota bacterium
TGGTAATCATTTTCCCTTTTACTTTAATATTTTTTTATTTCTATTTTGCTAATTATAATTATATAAAAGCTCTTAAATCCATTAGCAGTATGCAACTTCACCCTCATATCAGTCTCATAAATAATTATATTTCTAATTTAAAAGAAGAAAATTTATTGCTCTACGCAATGATTAAAAATGTGCCTTATAATTTTTCTCAAAATCCAATTTCTCCTATAATTCCCATAAAGTGCAATTGCCATAGCCATCTTAATGAAATTAAAAAATCCGCATTTGAGCTTATAATAAGCCAATTTGATAAAGAAAAATTGTGCTATTCTAATAATAGAGCATTCCTTTGCAACGGGCTAAGCCAAAAAAGAATTCAATCTTTTAAAAAAAACCAACCTTTCATCTCCTCCTTAATTAATATTAAAATCTTTTCAGACTTGAAAGAAAATATTTCTAAAAGATCATTTATTATTACTCCAACACTTTATCCTTTAAATGAATTAATTATTGGAGAGAATTTTCTCTTGGCTTTAACGAACATCCGAATAAGACTTTACAATATAAATAATCTTCTAATGCTTTATTTCATTCACAAAAATAATTTCTATGAAAATGAAGTAATTAACGAAATTGATAAATTATTAAATTATAAAGAAGATAATTCATTTAAGGAAGCTTCTATTTATTTTTCTCCTTTTGAAAATCTTTTTCTTAATGATTTATTTTTATGGGTTCAATCTTTAAAAACCAAACTTCAAAATAATGAAGATTTAATATCCTTTGTCAATGCGCTTAATCAAAGATTGGAAGAATTAGATGAAATTAAATTGAGCAAAGAAAGAGAATTTAATTTTCATTTTAATGGTATTTATGAGCAAATCACTTTTTATGAGCAAATTTATATTAATTTTCTTTTCATCAGTTTATTATCAATGTTTTTTGGAATTTTTTTGAGTTATATAATTGTAAAGCCCATTTTATCATCAATATCACGATTAAAATCAAGCATCGAAAAAGTTAAAGAAGGGGATTTCAATATAGCCTTTGATAAGATTGGCAAAGATGAGCTCGCAGAACTTCAATTGGCTTTTATAAAAATGAGTCAGGCTCTTAAAGAAAGAGAAGAGGAAATTAATCAAAGGAATAAAGAAATAGCCGAAATGCAAGCTTCCTTAATTCAATCAAGCAAATTATCAGCAATAGGAATGTTATCGGCTGGAATAGCTCATGAACTAAATCAACCTCTTATGGTTATAAATAGCTATATTGATATTGTTAAAGAAGATTTTAAAAATAACAATAAAATAAATGAAGATATTAACATTCTAAAGAAGCAAATTGAAAAGATGAAAAACATAATTTTTCAATTAAGCGATTTTTCTAAAACGGAATCCAAAATAGCAGTAGTAGATATAAATCAGATAATAGAAAATGTTTTAACTTTTACTTTTAATTATTTTTCAAAAAATAATATTGCAATAAAGAAAGATTTTAATTTAGATTTACCATCTTTGTTAGTAAATCAATCCCAGATAGAGCAAGTAATACTTAACATTTTAACGAATGCAGTAGATGCAATCAAGCCAAAAGGAAAGGGGACAATTACTATAACTACATTGCAGAGTTCCTCAAATGAAATAGCAATAAAAATATCAGATGATGGAATAGGAATAGCTAATGAATTTTTAGATAAAATCTTTGAACCGTTTTTTACCACGAAGCAGCCTGGCGCCGGCATCGGTTTAGGTCTATATGTCTCTTATAAAATTATTTCCGCTCACAATGGAAGAATTGTTGTAAAATCCAAAGAAAATGAAGGCACAGAATTTATTATTTACTTGCCAATTAAAGTAGGAGATTAAGTAGGTTATTGAGTTCCACAAATATTACTTTTGCAGATTAAGATTTTCCTAATTGAGAACTATCATTTTATTATTAGAAAATTCATAATTTTAGTTCTATTTTTTCCTTTTTTGCAATATGATAACAAGCAATTGGTCAGTTTTCTCCAAAAGCAAGGAAAATACTAAACCGCAAGATTATCATAAGATTTACACAAGATATTAGCCACAGAAGCACACTGAATAACACAGAAATAAGAAATTCTGTGTTCTTCTGTGAAATTCTGTGGCTGAAATCTTGTGATAATCCGTGTAATCTCGTGGTTTAATTTTAAACGATATTGTTTTTATGAAGGATGATAACCATTTTGATGATTTCATTGAAGAAAACTTACTAATTATGATAACAAGTAAATAGTCAGTTTATTCCAAATGCTAAAAGCAAAGCCAATGGCAAAAAAATTAGAAACCACAAAGATCACA
>CAYREJ010000317.1:0-2302 GCA_964423235.1 uncultured Acidobacteriota bacterium
AGCAATAAATTGAGCAAGGGAGCCTCAAAGCAATAATTTTGGAGAAAACTGACTATATAGATTTTACCATGAAAATTTTATTACTGAAATGCTAAAGCAATAAAGCAATATATAGAGCCATAAGTTGTAAGTCAAATGTTTTTTGATTTTCATATGTGTGGAGGAAATTATTTTTCCCGAGAAGCTACCAAGATAATTCTTCAATATTCCAAACGCAATGAGGTTCAATAACTGAGCATTTAAGGTTTTTCAAATTTTTTTTATATATAGAAATGGACAATGGAGCATAGAGGTAAATTACTGGAAGATATTCATCCATTATTTTTTGTACTTCCCAATAATATTTTCTTCTAAGCTGCAAATCATAGGTATTTAATTGTTTATGCATGAGATCATCTATTTGTTTTTCCCAAAGAGTAGAAGGTTCTCTTTGATTTGGATGCCAAATGTGCATACCGCTTGATGAAAGAAGAAAATTCATAGTGGAGGAAGGGTCCAAATCAGGTCTTGTAAAAGCTAAAAGGCAAGCATCATAGTCATAGGTTTCTGTTAACTTTGACACAAGAGACCGAAATTCTAAGGGTTGAACATTTATTGAAATTCCTATTTTTTTTAAGTCTGAAGATATAAAATTAGCAGCGTTAATTCTTGTAATATTTTCGCTATTAGTAATTAAGTTAAATTTTACTTCATTTCCTTGTTTATCTATTAATTTTTTTTTACTATTTTCTTCTATTAATTTAAAGCCTGCCTTTGTTAATAATTCTTTTGATTTTTCAATATCATGGCTATAGGTAGTTAAGTTGGGATTATACCAAAATGTATTGGATTCTGTTTCCATTCCTAAAGCTATTTTAGCGCTTTGATAATAGATATTTTTTATTATTGATTCTCTATTTATTGCATAAGCAATAGCTTTCCTAAATTGAGTATTATTGAACCAAGATAGTTTTTTTTCATCTATATAAGCTTTTTTAGTTTTTGGATTAATGCTGTTGTTTAGATTGAACCATAGCATTTCAGGACCTGGCGAGATTCCTAATATTTCTATGTAGAATTTTGCTTCTGAAGCTTTTGATTTTAAAAGGGAGTAGTCTTCTGCTCTCACATTTTCCCATAAATCCAATTCACCTGAAATTAATTTAAGATATATGGAATTATAGTCAGAAATTATATTGATTATAATTCTGTCAAAATAAGGAAGTCTGACTTTATTTTTATCCATCTTATAAAAATAAGGATTTGCTTTAAGAATTACTCTTTGTCCGGGGACATATTTTTCTAACATATACGGTCCGCTGACGATTATTTCATGAGGTTCGCTACTCAAACTCATTTCGGAGAGAAAAGAACCATCTTTTACTTTTGCTTCCCATTTATGTCTTGGAAGAATTGGAAAAGAACCTTTTTCCATTTGCCTTAGGAATGGAGCATATACTTGAGGCAAGATTATTTTAACAGTATGCTCATCTATTTTAATGGCTTTTAATTTTCTCTGATTTATTTGAAGTATATCTTTACTGGGCGTGTTGATTTTTGGATGATAAATTGTATTAAGCGTAAATATGACATCATCGGCAGTAATAGGATGACCATCTGACCATTTAGCGGTCTTCCTCAAATAAAAAATCCATTTTTTACCATCTTGAGATGTCTCCCATTTTTTAGCTAAGGCGGGTTGGATCTCTTGAGTTTTTAGATTTATAGAGACCAATCCTTCAAACATCATATTTGTAATATATGAACTTGATTGCTCTTCAGAAGAAAGAAGCGGGTTGAAAGTTCTGGGGTCCGATATTGAAGCTAAGATAAGCGTTCCTCCTTTGGTCCCAGAGATATTAGGAAGGATTAAAAAATCTTGTTCAGTTCTTTTCTCTGCTATAACGCTAATAAGATTTATAGATAAGAATATTAATAAAATGCAAAATCTCTTTTTCAATTTTCCCCTTATTAAAAATTGTTATTTATTAATTATAATATAAAAATAGGAATTATTAAATAAATGCCAAGATAATTAGTCAGTTTTCTCCAAAATTATTGCTTTGAGACTACCTTATTCTATCTATAGCTTACATTTTTTAACCACAAAGGACACAAAGTTATCACAAAGCACACAAAGTTTTTCCTATAAAATTTATCTTTCTTTGTGATCTTTGTGGTTTCTTTGTGATCTTTGTGGTTTCTTATTTTTTTGCCCTTGGCTTTGCTTTTAGCATTTGGAATAAACTGACTATTCACATGCCAAGATAATTAGTCAGTTTTCTCCAAAGAACTAATCAAAATGGTTATCATCCTTCATAAA
>CAYREJ010000318.1:0-2265 GCA_964423235.1 uncultured Acidobacteriota bacterium
AAGAACGCAAAGTGAAAAGAAGTTAGGAAGTTAGGAGGTTAAGAAGTTAAGAATTTAAGGAAAGAAAATCACCTTTGCGAGCTTTGCGTCTTTGCGTGAAATAATTATTTTAATATGCACGCAAAGAGCGGGGGAAAGAAGTTAGGAAGTTAGGAAGTTAAGAAGTTAAGAAGTTAGGAAGTTAAGAAGGTAAGAAGATAAGATTTATTACGGATGCTCTAATAGAAAAATGGTAAGAAATTGTGGAACTCTATAAACTCTCAACTCTACAAACTCTATAAACTCTATACGATTAAATTAATCAATTCTTTTTGCTTATCAGAAGCGAAATCCAAAACCTGCTGAAATAATATATACTTCTCTAAAGCTTATTCCAAGTATCCCAAATTGCAATCCTATAGGAATAACAGCTTTTGAATCTAAAGTAATATCTATTCCAATGCTTACTATGGGAGCAATAATATTCACTAACCTTGCTTGAACAAAAGGAGAGATTGTTCTTTCAGGAAAAAAGCGATATTTTAAGCCTATAAAATATCCAGCATACCAAAAACTGTCATCAATGCCGCTTAAAGCACCAAAATCCAACAAAATTGAATTATCCCCTCTTAAAGAATAAGCTCCTTGAAAGCTATAATATTTTCCACCAAAAGAAATATCACTTACGCTGGAAAGTCCATAATCGAATCCAATCATCCATTTATCTCCTGCAGATGCATCGCAAATAAAAGCAAAGATTAAAATAAGAAATGCAAGAAAAAATATCCTTGTAAATTTATCAAAATTTCTTTTCATAGCTCTGATTCTCCTTTCATTTTAAGAAAAAATATCTATAATTTCAACCAAAAATATAAAATATTGTAATTGGCCAGTTATCTCCAAAATAAATTTCAGAATTATCCAAGAGATAAGGTTTCGTAAAAGGTTGTTAAATTAAAATTGAAACCACAAGATTACCATAAAAATATTTTTTTAAAACCACGAGATTAACACAAGATTACACAAGATTTTCTTTTTCTGTGTTAATCTGTGCAATCTCGTGGTTTATTTTCATAACAGGGGAGAAAACAATTTTTCATTTATTGTTAACATCATGATTTATTAGAATATTAGCGGCTTAGCGAGCTGGCGAGTTATTTTTTAAAACTTGTAAAATCTCCAAAATAAATCCTGAAAGTAAAGCAAGTAATTGTTATTGCAGGTTCAGGTGGAGGCCCTTCAGCCATTCAGTTCGCTCATGACTATCCTGATAGATGTTCAGCATTGATCCTCATGTCTGCGATGAGTATGCCCATTGTAGAGACTTTCTCCATCAAAGCTATGCACCTCATCCAGAAATCTGACTTCATATATTGGGTGTTCGGTAAGTTCTTCCAGTCTCAATTGCTGGAACTGGTGGGAATTCTCCGGGGAATATACAAAGGCTTTACTCCCAAGGAGAAAGAACTAGCCCAGGAAATGTTGGATGTAATGCATCCATTGAATCCGAGGAGGAGGGGTACTATTCACATGTTCGAGATCAAGCTGCTCGATAGTGTCTCCATGAGCAAGATATCAGCGCCCACGCTGATATTGCATGCCAAGGATGATAAACTGATGGACTATAAGCACACAGAATTTGCGCATAGAAACATTAAGCAATCGAAATTGATATCCTTTGAAACTGGTGGCCATGCATTGCTAACTCGATTTAAAGAAGTAAGGAAACATGTAAGGACGTTCTTGAGTGACAAGGTTGGCAGTTGGCGCGTTTCTGATATGGTGGCTTATCGTAAGCCCATAGTAAAAGAAACTCCTCTATTATTCTCCCCTCTGCTTATTTAGTGGTAAACTAAATAAACAAAAGAAGAAAATAGAATTTATTTTTTGAAACTTTTTTCAATTATAAGGGTTTATATTAGTGTAATTTATGAATTCAATAACAGATGAAATGATTATGTTAGAAATTAAAAATGGGGAAAAAGAATACTTTAATATTATTTTGGACAGATATTATAAAATAATTTTGAATTATGCATACAGAGTTTTAGGGAAAAAAGAAGACGCAGAAGAAGTTTTACAAGAAATTTTTTTAAGGTTATATTTTTTCGTTAGGAACTATAAGCCGGTCAGCAGACCCAAATCCACAAGTGCCTTCAGATATGAGCGTTACTGCTGTGCTAAATTGAGAGCGTGCTTCACAATATGAAAATTTTATAAAAGAAAGGAGGAACTTAATTATGATGAACAAAAAAATTTTAATCATTATTTTAATAGCAATCGTGG
>CAYREJ010000319.1:0-2210 GCA_964423235.1 uncultured Acidobacteriota bacterium
TAATAAATCTGCTTTATTTGATTTTGATCATTGCTGTTATTATATTTATTATCTTTAAAAGGCATTTATGAGAAAAGAAATTATTGCAATAGCTATGAGTGGAGGAGTAGATAGTTCTGTTTCTGCTGCCTTGCTTAAAGAAAGAGGGTTTGAAGTGGTTGGTCTTACTATGCATTTATGGGATAATAGGAAAATAGCTGATAAGAAAATTAAGGGTAGATGCTGCAGCACCGAAGATGTATATGATGCAAGAAGAGTTGCTGGCACTCTTGATATTCCTCATTATGTTATTAATTTAGAAGAAATTTTTAGAAATATTATTGTTAATCCTTTTGTAAAAAGTTATTTAGCGGGTAGGACTCCTTCACCCTGTATTTTATGTAATTCTCACTTAAAATTTCAGTATTTATTAGAGAAAGCAATTTCTTTAGGAGCAGATAAATTAGCTACCGGTCATTACGCCAAAGTTGAATATAACGAACAACTTGAACGCTGGTTGCTTAAAAAAGGTAAGGATGAACAAAAAGATCAATCTTACTTCTTATTTAATTTAAGTCAATATCAATTAAGTAAAGCTTTATTTCCTCTGGGGGACCTGACAAAAAAAGAAGTTAGGCAATTAGCAGAAAATTATAAATTACCGGTAGCAAAAAAAGCTGAATCACAGCAATTATGCTTTATCAGTGATGACAATTATAGAAATTTTATTACCTCCAATTATAAATGCGAAATAAAGGAGGGCAATTTTGTTTCTATAGATGGGAAAATACTCGGCAAGCATAAAGGGATATATAATTATACGATAGGTCAAAGAAGAAAATTAGGGATTACCATTGGAAAGCCTTTATATGTGATGAGGATTATACCACAAACAAATGAAATAATTTTAGGAGAAGAGAAAGATTTGTATAATTCAGTAGCAATAGCAGAAGAAATGAATTGGGTATCCATAGATAAGCCCAAAGAAAATTTTAAAGCGAATGTAAGGATTAGATACAAACATCAAGAAGCATCTGCTCTTATTATTCCTTATGATGATAGTAAAATTAAGGTAATTTTTGATGAGAAGCAAAGAGCTATAACACCAGGACAAGCTTTAGTAATTTATCAAGGAGACCTTCTGTTAGGCGGTGGTTGGATAAAATAATCCTCATATTATTTCTTCAGATATAGAAACATATTTTTTAATTATAGTTTTTCTAAGAAATTCATACATACAATAGCATTCAATAGCAAAGGGACCGAATCCTGTGAAGCCCGCAATTGGCATTTCAAAAATTTTTATATTTGGAGTAAAAGGAACCGTATATATCCATTTAGTTGTTGCCCAATAATTCCAAAATTCCCATAAAAATCCGCATACATATCCGGAGATAAAAACATTTAAAAAAGTAGAAATTTTCCCATTCTCAAAATCACCTAAAAAAGATTTATTTTTAAGAAGATAATTAATAGGGTCCAAAAGAAGAGCAAAACCCATCCATACTAAAGCAAAAATATAAGGGGAAGAGTAAAAGAATGGAAATATTAAGAATAAAGTAGCTAAGGTAATCCAAAAATATAATTTAGATTTTGTGATTGTCCAATTTTTTATTTTCAAGTTTTTAAATAAGCCCTTGGAATTCAAAAGACGAGCTGTCAAAAATATACCGGGGAATATAGTAGAGAATGAGATAAAATATCCAAACCATCTTTCGAATATATTATCTGGCAATTCAATGTAATCCCAATTTTTAATAAAAAATACATTGTAAAATTCAAAAATGAGCCAGCAAAAGAATGAAAACAGCGCCATAAAAAAGAATTCAGTGCTATGATTGAAGATGTAAGATCTTTCCCACTTCTTTTCTATCAAGGCATCGAGAAATAATATATAAGCCCACCATTGAATTGGCGTAAAATACCTTCCAACAAAATCAATATGAATAAATAATAAAATTTCAGCAATAATTATTACTGATAAACCTATCCAACCAGTTATTCTCAAAAGAGACCTCCAAAATTTATTAATTATATATGCAGAATATTAAAAAGTAAAGAATAATGGAGGTAGCTGGTTGTTTGCAATTTTGCTTAGCATAATTTTACTTTTGCACGCAAAGCTCGCAAAGTTCGCAAAGATCATCTTATTTTCTTATCTTCTTAATTTACTAACTTCTTAACTTCCTTTTCGTGTTTCTCTTTGTGCTCTTTGTGGTTTATAATTTTTT
>CAYREJ010000320.1:0-2196 GCA_964423235.1 uncultured Acidobacteriota bacterium
AGAAATGGTGGAACTCTCAACTCTATAAACTCTACAAACTCTATAAACTCTATAACCCTTGACTTGATGATTCAGATATATTATCATTAGAAATTAAAAAAGGAGGAAATCATGATATATTGTTCAGAATGTGGCTTCTCTATTGAGAATGAGGAGCAAAAATTTTGTCCGCGGTGCGGAGCGGCAGTTCAATCAAATGTTTCTATGCCGCCTTCGGCATCTGCGTCATCAAGCGGAATGGAAGATAATATTGCAGGATTACTTTGCTACATATTGGGATTCGTTACAGGTATTATTTTCTTAATATTGGAGCCTTATAACAAAAGAGCTTTTGTAAGGTTTCATGCTTTTCAATCTATATTCCTATCAGTTGCTTGTGTTGTCTTATCTATTGCTTTATCAATTATTTCCGGTATCTTCTATTTTATTTCTTGGACATTAGGATTTGCTTTTTCTAAGCTATGGGGGTTAGTAGGCTTAGGAATATTTATTTTATGGATTTTCCTTATGTTCAAAGCTTACAGCAATGAAAAATTCAAGCTACCTATCATAGGACAATTGGCAGAAAACCAAGCAGCACGCGCATAGATGATAATCATAAAGTTTATCCTTGTGATTTTGCAGCTAAAGCACCAATTACTTTAGAATATTTGAAAAGAGCAATTTTTAATTTTGACTTCTGAAGAGGATCATAAAAATGACTAAGTTTTGTAGCAATTGTGGCAAGGAAATAAGCAATACTTCAAAATTTTGTCCTTATTGCGGTTCCCCAGTCTCAGTTAATGATGTTATTCCAAAAAAGATAGAACCTATAAAATATGAGATTGAAGGAGACAATCTTCAAATTTTGCGAATAAGGTTAAAAGAGAACCAAGAAATTTTTGCAGAAGCAGGAAAAATGGTTTATAAAACTAATAATGTAAAGATGGAAACTAAGATGGGCGGGAAATCTTTAGGAGATAAATTAATAAATGCTTTAAAGAGGAAAATTGCAGGAGAATCATTATTTACTACTCACTTTAGAGTAACTTTTGGCGAAGGAGAAGTTGGATTCGCTGGGGATTATCCCGGAAGAATTGAGGCGATTAATTTGGATGGTAAAAAAGCATTTTTATCTCAAAGAGATGCTTTTTTATGTGCTGAATCCACAGTTAATTTTTCAATTGCTTTGCAGAAGAGAATAGGAGCAGGTTTGTTTGGAGGAGAAGGCTTCATTTTAGAAAAATTCACCGGAATAGGCACAGTCTTTATTCACGCTGGAGGAGATTTCATCCATTTTAATTTATCATCAGGGGAAATAATACAGGTAGATACAGGTTCAGTAGTCGGTTTTGAAGATACCGTCGATTTTGATATACAATTCGTCGGCAGCATTGCTACTGCTATCTTTGGCGGAGAAGGTTTATTCCTCACAACTTTAAAAGGACCTGGAAAAGTTATTTTGCAAACTATGACTCTATCCAAATTAAGAAGAGAATTAGGAATATATGCTCGTAAAGGTGGCGAGGAACATTCCGGCTTAGGTAGCATATTCGGCTCTTTCGGCACAGAAGATTAATTCATATGAAAAAGAAAATAAAAATAGGAATAGCTTCCGATCACGCTGGCTTTAGCGTAAAAGAAAAAATAAAGCAATACCTTCTAAATTCAAATAATATCATTATTAAAGATTACGGAACTAACTCATTAGATTCTGTTGATTATCCTGATTACGCTAAAAAAATAGCTAAATCCCTCCAAAAAGGAATTATAGATAAAGGTATACTTATTTGTAAGACAGGAATCGGAATGTCAATTGCTGCTAATAGATTCAAAGGGATCAGAGCTGCTCTTTGCTATGATAAAGAATCTACTATATTGAGCCGAAAACATAATGATTCCAATATTTTGATCTTGCCTGCATATCTTTTCGAAAATTCAAAAGATTTAGAAGATATTCTCAATCTATGGTTAACTACTGATTTTGAAGGAGGCAGACATCTTAAAAGATTAAAGAAAATAAATAATTTATAGAGTTTATAGAGTTTGTAGAGTTGAGAGTTCCACCATTTATTACCTTTTTACCATTATTGCATAAGTAAATAATAAGGAAAAACTTTGTGTCCTTTGTGATAACTTTGTGTCCTTTGTGGTTAAAAAAAAATTATAAGCCACAAAGATCACAAAGAAGACACAAAGTTCACAAAGAAGGATAAA
>CAYREJ010000321.1:0-2190 GCA_964423235.1 uncultured Acidobacteriota bacterium
CGAATTGCATCATCAAAAAAGTACTCGAAATTAATTCATTGCATCATAAAAGAAGGTACTCGAAATTGCGAGGGGAAGGGGTGGATAGGAGAAATGAGGGATAGAGGGAGAGGGGTAATAGAAGGTGGATTTATAGGAGTTAGGCTTCCTGATAAAATTAATAGATTTTATCAGGAGGCGAAAGGAGATGAAGAAGATAAGTATGAAGAGTAGAAAAGAGATAATAGAGAAGAAGTCAAGAGAATATAAGAGAGCAAGGAAGAAGGAAAAGAGCAAGATATTAGATTCAATAGTTCAGCTAATAGGATACAATCGCAATTATGCAGCAAGGATATTAAGGAATTATGGAAAGAAGGTAACAATGCTTCGAGGAAGCAATAGGATTGTATTTATAGGAAGCTTTTGCAAAGATAAAAGAAGGAAAAGGAATAAGATATATGATGAAGAGGTACTAAAGGTTTTAAAGAAGATATGGGCTATTATGGATTTTATTTGTGGAAAGAGGTTAAAAGCAATGATGGAGAGCATAATAAATAAGCTTGAGGAGAAAAATGAGCTAATAATAGAAAATGATATAAAAGAGAAGCTTTTGAAGATATCTTCTTCAACAATAGATAGATTGCTAAAAGAAGAAAGAAAGAAGATGCAATTAAAGAATAGAGCTCATACTAAACCAGGGACTTTGCTAATTAAAGAAGTGCCTATAAAAACCTTTTCAGAATTGAAAGAGGAAAAGCCAGGATACATAGTAATAGATCTAGTAGCTCACGATGGAGGATTTAGCGGAGGAGAATTTAATTACACTTTAAATTGCACAGATATAGCTACAGGATGGACTGAATGCGTTGCTATATTAAATAAAGCTCAGATTTGGACAATTAATGCAATGCAAATTGTAGCTAAAAGCTTACCCTTTCCTATCCTCGGGATTCATTCAGATAATGGCTCTGAATTCATTAATGCTCATTTTATTAAATATTGCAAAGAAAATAATATATTATTTACTCGTTCTAGACCTTACAAAAAAAATGACACCTGCTATGTTGAGCAAAAGAATTGGTCTATAGTAAGAAGAATAGTTGGATATTATAGATATGATAGCCAGCAGAGCTTAAAAATCCTTAATCAAACATATAAATATTACAGGCTATATAATAACTTCTTTCAGCCTAATATGAAATTAATATCTAAAATAAGATATGGAAGCAAAGTAAGGAAATATTACGATGAGCCTAAAACCCCTTTCCAAAGATTATTAGAATCTCCTTTTATTTGCTCAGAAACAAAAGAAAAGCTCAAAGAAATTTATAAGAATTTAAAGGTATTAGAATTAATAAAAATAATTACAGATCATAAAGATTTGCTATTGAAAGTAGCTAATAGATGCTATAATAATATTATTGATACAAAGTCTAATAATATTACAAAATGCTTAAAAGATTAAATTATATATACAGTATGATAATAGATCATGGATTTGGAGACAGCGGGGGGCTCCGCCCCCCGAACCCCCCGGTCATGTATTTATATAATATATCTCTTTCAAGGGGGGAAGTCTCCCCCCTTGAACCCCCCTCTTCTTATTTTTCATTTTCGAGTACTTTTTTAAATGATGCAACGAGCTCTATTTATATTGAGTTTATAGAGTTTATAGAGTTGAGAATTTATAGAGTTCCTCAATTCCTTGCCTTCTTACTATTCATCTGCCAGATTGCGCATGCATTTATTCAAAAATATTCTATTTCTGAAAAACAATCAATTAACTTGTCAGTTTTTTACAAAATTATTGCTTTGATACTACCTTATTATACCTTATTATATTTATAGCTTACATTTTTTAATCACAAAGGACACAAAGTTATCACAAAGCGCACAAAGTTTTTCCTATAAAATTTATCTTTCTTTGTGATCTTTGTGCCTTCTTTGTGATCTTTGTGGTTTATAATTTTTTTGCCATTGGCTTTGCTTTTAGCATTTGCAATAAACTGACTATTTACACAGTCAAATATTGTGGAACTCGTAATAAAATAAAAAATAGAGTTGAAAGCTTCTCAATTTGTTTCCGATTTAGCATTAGCTTTTGCACAATGGTGGAACTCTATAAACTCTCAACTCTCAAACTCTATAAACTCCTCTATTATCTTACCTTCTTTCATTTCATAGAATTTTATAGGAAATTCTGTTCTAAAA
>CAYREJ010000322.1:0-1860 GCA_964423235.1 uncultured Acidobacteriota bacterium
TAATAACTTCAATAGAAGGGAGTGGTGGAACTTTAATACCGGCGCCGGCTGCAAGCCCTGCATATATAGGAGTAGGTTATATAATCGGTCCGCGCTTAGCAGCATTAAATTTTAGCGGTGGCTTATTAAGCTGGGGATTATTTGTTCCTTTGTTTATGTATATATTGGGAAGTCATTTTAGCGGGATAGCTACCGATGTAGATAGTTGGACAGGATTAGCATATGCAACTTGGAAATTTGTAGTCCGCCCCATTGCAATAGGAGGGATGCTTGTAAGTGCTTGCTATACTCTTTATAGAATGAGGAAGAATTTAGCTATTGGTTTTGAAAGAGCTATTACTGATTTGAAGAAAGCTGGTTCTGAAAGCCGAAAAGTAAGTAGAGTAGATCAAGATTTAAAAATAAAATATGTATTAATGGGGATAATTATTTCTTCCATTTTGACTTTTTTCATATATTATCATTTTAGCAAGAACATAGTGAATGCATTAGTGGCGTGCATAGTATTATTGGTAGCTGGTTTCTTTTTTGCTGCAGTATCAGGGTATTTAGTAGGCATGATAGGTTCCAGCAATAATCCAATAAGTGGCTTAACCATAGCAACATTAATAGTAGCGGCTGTTTTGATAGTAGCATTGGGAGGAAAAGGAGCAGAAGGGGTAGCGGCAGTTTTAGGCGTAGCAGCGGTTGTTTGTGTAGCAGCGGCAGTAGCAGGAGAGATGCTGCAAGATTTGAAGGTAGGACATATTCTCGGCGGAACACCACGCAAAATGCAAATTGGAGATTTGCTCGGAATATTGTTAGCTTCAGCAGTCATGTTTTTTCCTTTATTGATACTTCATCAAGGGGATATAAATACTGGTGGGACGGGCTTCGGCGGAAAAGCTTTACCGGCACCGCAGGCAGGCTTAATGGCTTTGCTTGCTCAAGGAATTGTAGGTGGGCAAATGGCTTGGCCTCTTGTAGTTGTGGGAATGCTTATGGCTGTTATAATGATCTTGCTTCAAGTTAAAAGTCCAATGTTAGTGTTTGTAGGAATGTATTTACCTTTTGAAACTTCAGCTGCTATCTTTGTTGGTGGTCTATTCAAAGGAATAAGTGATAAAATATCTGAAAGAAGGAAATACAGTCAAGAAGAAAAAACAGCAGTTGAAAATAATGGGATATTATTATCTTCCGGATTAATTGCCGGGGAAGCTTTGACGGGATTACTATTTGCTGGCTTTGCTTTCAAAGGAATTCAAATTCCTTCTATCTTTGCTCAACCACCTTCATTCTTAACTTTGATCGTTTTTGCAATTTTGGGAATTGTTTTAATACTTTTTCCTATAAGAAAAGCAAAGGAAGCTTCCGCATAATTTATTAATTTCGGAGGAATTATTATATGGAGATAAAGGAAGTAATGGAGTTGGCAAAATCTATCAATGCTCAGATGGTTGATTTAAAATTTATGGATTTCATAGGTCAATGGCAACATATGACAATTCCAATTGAAAGATTTGATCAGTCAATTTTTGAAGAGGGTATTGGTTTTGATGGAAGTTCAATTCGTGGATGGACTTCCATAAATGAAAGCGATATGTTATTAATTCCGGATCCGGAGACAGCAGCTATTGACCCATTTTCAAATGTTCCTGTTATAAGCTTAATTTGTAATGTCTATGATCCTATTACAAAAGAAAGATATAGCAGGGACCCGAGAAATATTTGTGTTAAAGCTGAGTATTATTTAAAACATACAGGAATAGCTGATAAAGCTTATTTTGGGGCAGAAGCTGAATTTTTTGTTTTTGATGAAGTAAGATACGATCAAAAAGAGCATTGTGGTTATTATTTTATAAAATCAAAAGAGGGGATATG
>CAYREJ010000322.1:1870-2186 GCA_964423235.1 uncultured Acidobacteriota bacterium
TCTCCTAATTTAGCGTACAAGATACCATTTAAAAGAGGATATGCTCCTGCAATGCCCAATGATAGTATGTTTGATATAAGAGTTGAGATGGTTAAAAAATTACAAATGGTGGGATTAAAAGTAGAATGTCATCATCATGAAGTTGCAACTGCCGGACAAATGGAAATAGATTTTAAATTTGATACTTTAACTCGGAGTGCTGATGCATTAATGTATTTCAAATATATAGTAAAGAATGTAGCACGCAAGCATAACAAGGTAGCTTCCTTTATGCCTAAGCCGATATGGGGCGATAATGGGTGCGGAATGCATACAC
>CAYREJ010000323.1:0-2179 GCA_964423235.1 uncultured Acidobacteriota bacterium
ATTGCGTAGGAAACTATTTTTTTTCTCTAATGTAAAATTTAGAATCAATGATCTTTAATTTATCAACTATTCCACCGTATTCTAATTCTTCAAAAGATAGCATTGCAGCTCCAGAGAAACCTTGTTTTCTCATCTCAATGGCTTTAAGAGCAACATTATTTCTTACATAGTCCCAGAAAGGATGATTAAAAGGATCAGCCGGCTCAGTTAATTTACCATAATGAACACAAAAGGCGTAGCAACTAACTATTGGAGGTCCATCAAAGTAGCTGACAGTAGCAAAATGAGGCATCGGCATCAAAGGACCTGTATGGGAGCCTCGCATAAATCCCGCTACATAATGCCCTATGCTGAATGGACTGAGGACTTCGCCCGTTGCAGGAAAATTACCTTGAACCCTCACTAACATTACCGGATCATCTTTCCCTGTATATTTGCCTGCTATATTATGTAATCTTGTTGTGCTAACAGCAACAGCTTGCTCTCCAGATTCTCTACTATGAATTGATTCTATTACAAAACGCTGATTGTCTCTTAATAAAGCTGCTATGTCATATATTTCTTCAGGGGCACATAATTCTATTACTCTATCAGCTTCCGTGTATTGAACATCTATTATAGTGAATTTAAATCCTTTAGACATTTTGGGACTCAATATTAGCCCAGCACAATGCATTGGGTCAGCAAAAGCTAAATATAAAGGCAAATTATATGCTCCGGGATCTGTTTTATCAGCAGCAAAAAATAAAAAAGGTTCATTCGGTCTCTCTTCAATTTCCATTTCAGCAACTGCCGGTCCCATCCCTTTTACATTCCCAGAGAAAGCATCTTTTAATAGATCTTGTCCAGCTCCATATAATCCTTGTTTTTTGGCAAGTTCAGTTCCGCTTTTGAAAGCTTCCCACGCTAATTGATGAATTTCAGGATTACTAACTCCTCGCTCGTGTGTTAATAATATTGCTATATCATCTCCAGTATAGCTCACATAAAAATCAATGACTATCCCTTTACTATTTGCTTCTATATAATTTTTTACTTGCTCTACTAAAAGTTTGCTCGGCTGAATATGTCCCCCTATACTTCCAATATCAGCTTTTATTACACTTAATGTTATTTTCATAACGCACCTCTTTTGAAATTTTATTAATGGTGCCGAAGAGGGGAATCGAACCCCTACGGAGATTACCTCCATTAGACTCTGAATCTAACGCGTCTTCCATTTCCGCCACTTCGGCTCTTTAAATTTTATTCCTGCTCAATAGGCTTTTGGCTTCTTGAAATTTTTTCCTTCGCTTGCTCAAGGGTGGCTTGCGCTTTCTCCTTAGCTTGTGTTATCTTTAATTCTGCTTTATCTTTTATGTCTTCAATTTTTTCTTTTACTTCCTGCGTAAGCTCGCTTACTTGTTCTTTAATTCTTCTCCTTGTTTCAGCACCGCTTGCTGGAGCAAATAATATCCCTAACGCAGCTCCTGTTATCGCTCCTAATAAAAATGCAAAACTTATTTCAAGAAAAGTTGCACCATTTTTCTCAGCCATCTTATTTTATCCTCCTATATTTGGAAAAGGCTTCTAAACCCTTCCTTCTTTCTTATAAATATCTTTTTATTCATTTTTTAGCTTATAAAAGTGTTAAGTTCTCTTGAACTTTTTAAAGATCCACCTTAAACCAGATAAAAATGTCGGTATCTTTCCTAAAGGACTTTTCACAAATCCTAATGCAAATAATATTATGTTTAATAAATTGCTTTTTAATTCTTTAAATTTATCAATTGTTTCTTTTAATTGAAAAATAATAGGATTTATCTCTTCTAATTGATTATTTAGTTGAAAAGCTATTTTTCTTAAATTCTCAAAAAGTTCTTGATTATCTTCTATCATTTTCTCAATTGTTCTTGCAGTAGATTTTATTTGCTGTAAAGCTTGATAAAAAGTATAAGAAATGAATAAAAAAACTATAATAAAGATAAATCCTATAAAGATTAAGAAATGATAGATATTTAATTGCACCATAAAATTATACTATATTTTAGATTGTGCTAAAGCTAATGTCAAGACGGTAAGAGTGGATAGAGCTTATAGAGTTTATAGAGTTTATAGAGTTGAGAGTTCCACAATTTCTTACCGTAAAGCTTATTGGATTAAGGGAAGTGCTAATGCAACCTTATAAATTTTTCAATTT
>CAYREJ010000324.1:0-2144 GCA_964423235.1 uncultured Acidobacteriota bacterium
GTGGAACTCTCAACTCTATAAACTCTACAAACTCTATAAACTCTATAAACTCTATAAATTTTAAAAATTCAATAAAGTAAATTATAATATTTATTATAACAAATTAGGGAGTGAAGAAATGCCTATTTATGAATATAGATGTAAAGATTGCAAAAGAAAGTCTTCTTTTTTAATTTACAATTATGATAATTTAAAAGAATTAAGGTGCAAGCATTGTAATAGTGAAAATTTAATAAGGCTTTATTCAAGATTTGCAGCTATTCGTTCTGAAGATAGTAAATTAGAAAGGATGGCGGACCCATCAAAATTTTCTGATTTAGATGAAAAGGATCCGAGGAGTGTAGCAAAATGGATGAAGAGAATGAGCAAGGAAATTGGAGAAGATCTCGGTTCAGATTTTGATGAAGAAATTGAAAAAGCAATAGAAGAAGAGGAAAAATCTCCTGCAGAAAGGCAAGATTCTGAATGAATCCCTTAGCGGATAGTTTTTAAAACTAAACGAAGTTAGCGGATAGCATTAGCTGCTATCCGCTAATCAGCTTATTTACCAAATCAACACAAGTCGTAATTGAAATGCGTTATTAGTTTTATCAGGCAATTCTCCTTGTTTTAAGCGGTTATTTTGATATTCAGCAATAAATTGCAAACCATTGTTTAATGGCATATTAGCAAAAGCTGTAAAAGCTCGTTGTTCATTATTACTTTTTTCTTTTGATGGGTCAAACCAGTCATAACGAACGCCGGCAGCCATGTAATCATGAAAATGGTAATTTGCTTCAACAAAATAACCAGTGCTAACAAATGTTCCATTAACAGCATCTAATAATATATCGTATTTATGATCATTACCTCTCTCATAACCAAAAAGGAAATTAGCCTTCTCTTTAACTGCATAATTTGCATATATAGCAAATCGATTGTAAACATTTTTCCATAATTCTTCAGAATCAGCAATATTAAGGTCTATTGATCCACGATAGAAATATGCTGTGATACCAGACCAAGTATCTCCAAATAATTGCGTGAAAGTGAGCTGGAAATCTTTATTATTGAAAGAAGGGCTTCCCGATATTTTTTGAAGCCCCCCACCTTGAGCTGGTTCTCCTTCACTGTTCAACCCATTAAAAATTGTTAACCTTATAAAGCTATTATTTTTATAAGAATAGCCTATTTCTAATCCAGCCTGATCATATCCCCATATCTTAAAATAGGTGGTCTGATCAAATTTTGCTGGTGTAGTTTGGAATAACGGACGAGCAAGGCTAAGTGGTCTATCTGAAGCCCCAAATCCTTCAAAAGGATGAAAAATACCAAAACGTATACTCCAATAAGAATCAGGTTTTCCCCAATTAACTCTTAAATAACCATTTTCAATTTCTGCAACTTCTTCGCTTGCAAATGACATCTCCACCAAAGAAGAGTAATATTTTCCAAAAGAACCTGTCATAGGATAAAAAGTAAATTCGTGAAATGTTAGCTGATGCGAAGTAGTGGAGCTGGAACCTACAGTGGTCTTTTTTATGTCCCACCTTGCTTGAATACGAGCAGAAAAATAATTTCCTAATTCGAATTTAATTTTATCTCATCTGGCATCCGAAATCCTGCAGCACGAAACCGAAATCCTGCTGGTGTTAATCTCGGAATAGTTGTGTGGCAAAACGAACATCCGACATCATACTTGCGAGCAAAATTAGTCATACTCCAGCAATCATCGCTGAACAATATGAAACTTAGAAAAATTGAAATTGCCATTAGCGTAAATGTAAATTTTTTCATAGATTTTCCTCCTGATTGTAACGTTTTGGAATAACTTTATCTATATTCAAGCGTATATAACGCATATTTTAAAAAATAAGCTTTATTATAATTGAGCTCCTAAAATCCAATCTTAATATTTACTTAAATAAATATTGCATTTGGTATAATTATTCTTATTTCCTTGCTTAATTTAAAAATTAATTTATGCATTTAAATAGCAAAAATGGATTTTACGCTTTTTGGTTTGTTGAGTCAACTATTGGTAATCCTTCATTAAAAAATTTTTCATCCCCGCTAATGAAAATATACAATAGTATATGGTGCTTCTGTAGTGAAATATAAATTCGATTATATTTTAATTAAAAAATTAACCACAGAGACACAGA
>CAYREJ010000325.1:0-2140 GCA_964423235.1 uncultured Acidobacteriota bacterium
TCTCCTTTAAAATCTTCTTTAATAGTAAAAAATAAAATAGAATTATCTTTTGTAAGAAATGCTTGCACTTTTTTTCTTTCATAAAGTTGAGCTGGAAGTTCAAAATCTTTTTGTTTATTCAATTTTCCATCTACTAATCCCCATAGATTATCTTTTTTATAAATAATTAAATATGGCATTTCATTAATATTATTAGGGCAAATTAGAATTATTTTATTTTGGCTATTAAGAGAGCTATGTAGTTGAAAAGTTTTATTTTTAATCTTGCCTAAGTAGTAATTATTTCCATTTTTATCTTTTAATAATAGCCATCCTTGCTTTTGAAGATTCAAGCATCCTGCCTTAATGATTAATTTATTATGATTAAATTTTAGGCTATTCAAATCAAAAATTTTGTTTATAAATTCATTTTTTCTTCTTTCGTAAAAATTAATATCTTCCATAGATTCAATATAATGAGATACACCAAAAAGCTGCCATATCTTTGGAAATTTGAGAATATATAAAACTATATTCATATCAATTGATGATGCAAAAAGTTCATGGGCATATAGGTATAAATTATGATCGCTAAATATAGCATTTAAAAAACGCTCTTCTGATCTTAATTTTTTTTCCCATAACCACGATGTATCAGAAGAAAAGATCTTGTTTATTGAATAATTCTTTAAATAATAGTGTCTGCTCTTGAAGCTTACCTCAAATAAATTTAAAGCGAACCAATCCTTTAGCAATTTATTATATCCTATAAAGCTATTGATAATAATTAATGAAAATATTAATAATGTTATATTTCTTAATTTAAGATATTTATGCTTCTTTAAGATAATTAAAACTACAAATAAAAAGATTGCAAAAGCATATTCAGGAGAAAGAATTATTTTTAATGGGATCTCTTTATAATTTCCAATCCAAAATGATAATCCAGCCGATAGAACCATTAATATAATTATAGTTTTTATATACATTATGATTGCAGAAGGATTCTTTATTACGAAATTAAAAAATGCAGAAGATGATATTAAAATAGCATAAAGAAATATAGTTTCAATGAATCTATGATGAAGGCGAAAAGATTTCAAAAAAGGTATAATGCAAGGTATTTTAGTAAAAGCGAAGGATACTGAAATCATTAGATTCCATAAGAAAAATATTTTATAGGAATCATAGAATTTATCTTTAATGAAAAGAGTTGCGATGCAAGCTGAAAATAATAATATGCTACTATAGTAGATAATGATTGGTTCAATTTTATTAAATTGAGATGAGATATTATGAAAAGGGATAGTGAAACAGAGTAGTGCATCAGCTATTTGCTTAGTGTTAGGTTGAAAGAAGAATGATTGGCATATTTTCTCATTTGCTCTAAAAGAATTCAAATAAAGAGGCAATGTTAATAAAATTTGAGGAAGAATTAATAATAGAGATATTAATGAAGACCAAAGCCATTGAATTCGCCATGCTTTTTGAAATATTATATAAGCGGATAGTGTAATTATTAAATATAAAAATATTGAGGATGACCAGCGAGGAAAGAGCAAGCCAAAATAAAGGAATTGATAAGAATCCATTTAAATGATTTAAAATATTTTTTAAGTAGGCAATCAGCAGACCATAGCATCCAAGGAAACCAGATCAAGGTATCTCTAACCTGTAAATGTATATATTCTTTCATAGGGATTAGCATTGCAATAATAGCTATGAAAATTGATATTATTGCAGAGGAATTTTTATTCAATGCCCAGTATAAGAATCCGGCTCCTAACCACCACATAGATAATATAAGTATCATCTTATAAGCTAAAATAGGGGAGAATATACAATATAAAAAATTTGGTGGATAAAAAGTTCCGATATGAATAACTGCAGCAAGAGGACTCCCCGTAAAATTATAAGGGTTCCATATAGGAAACTCACCTTTACTCCAAAATTTACTTACCAAAATTCTTAAAGCAAAATCTTGATATAAAGTATCGCCTGAACCAGTTAAATTTGATTCCCATAAATACGGAAAATGAGCTACTACTGAAATGATTAATAACAAGATTAACTGTATATATCTTTTTTGCAAAATAGTTTCTATCTTATTCATTCTATAATTTTACCTTATCCAAAATTATTTATCACATAATTAGGAATT
>CAYREJ010000326.1:0-2139 GCA_964423235.1 uncultured Acidobacteriota bacterium
TTATGGAATGCAATAATGGAAAGGAATGTCCTTTTCTGAAAGGTATGGATATAAGAGACCTATGGCTCGTTCTGTAGGAAGTCATCTTCATTATCTTGGAATCCCCTACAGGAAGGTAAAGAGGATATTTAAAGAGGTATTCAACTTAGATATGAGTCATACATCTCTTATGAATTTTGATACAAAACAGGCTGAAAATGGTTTGCAGCTCTTTAATGGAATGAAGGAGGTGATTAGGAGCTCATCCTATGTTAATATAGATGAGACGAGTTGGAGGGTAGAGGCAAGGAACTGCTGGTTATGGGTTTTTTTTACAGATAATATGGTATTATACATAATTAATGAGAGTAGGGGAAGAAAAGTAGTAAATGAGATATTAGGAGAGAGATACCGAGGATTCATTGGTGTTGATTTTTACTCTGTATATAATCGCATAGAGGCTTTAGGGAAGCAGAGGTGCCTTTACCATCTGCTGGATGAGATCAAGAGAATAGAAGAAAAGAATAAATTCCCTATAAATAGTATAGATGGAAGATTTATAGCTGAACTGAAATTTACATTGAAGGAGTCAATAATATGCTGGAAAGAGTACAAAAAGGGTATTAAAAGTATAGAGGAGTTAAAGGAGCACAGAGATAGAATAACATCAAAGATGGTAGAGATAATCAAGATTCCTGTAGAGGCTGCTGATACAAAGAGAATTCTGCATAGGATAATAAGGTATAATGATGAGCTCTTTACGTTTTTAGATAACCCAAAGGTAGAACCTACAAACAATCGTGCAGAAAGGTAGCTTAGACCAAATGTGATTATGAGGAAGATAACATTTGGCAATAGGTCTGCTTATGGCGCAGAGAAGCATCAAATTATAATGAGCATAATTGAAACAGCTAGGCTCAATGGAATAGAATCACTTAATATAATTTTTAGCTTAACCTTATATGATATATCTTTCATTAAGGATTTAATTCTAATAAGAGCACCATAATATTACTATTCCATAGCATCATTACCTATTATATATTATAGTTGTAATTTACAAAGCATAGTCCTATTTTGGAAAAACTTTCCTATTACGATAAAGAAGCCTTTGCCCTATTTCAAAAGAACTTTGCTTATCATAAATAAAAGGATCTAATTGGAGATCTTTAGATACAAGATCCCATACTGCTTCATTAACTGGAACTGCTCCTATATGTGGTTTAAAGAAGCATGAATAATCATTAGGACAAACATAATTTCCGGGAGTATGCGCAATTCCACTTAAATGTTTTGAATAATCAGAATCTCTAAGACCTGTACAACTTGTACAACAATCTCCATATTGTGAACAATTATACCCTATAAGTTTTGAATCATTTGGACAAATCATTATTCCACATAATAAATTACATATATCAGGATTGCATTGTTTTTGCAAACCTCTACCTATGCATGAATCGTGAAGGCGAAGCATCGCAACTATATCCGGAAATGCTTCAGAAGGAGAGGAAATTTTGCCTACTAAATCATTATCATCTAAAGCATGACCCCATTCATGATCAATTATAGATGCGATTTCTCCTGCATTAGAGCAATAATAACTTGACATTAAAAAATTTATATTTTCTCCATCATACCATGCATTACATCCAGCATCAAATACTCCCCAATTAACATTTGCTTGAATGTCTTTATTAAGCCAATCATAATTTAAACCAAATGAACTTGCAATCCTATTTATAGAAGCAATTTCATACGCAACTGTTCTTGAAGCAAATGTATTTCCTATTGAATGTCCATTTGGAAAATCGCAACCATGCTGATTATTTTCTCCATCTAAATTAATTTCTCCAGTTTCAGAAAGTTCATTAATATCAGCGCATTTTCCTAATGAACTGCAATTCACATCACAAATTCTTGCATATTTACCTTTTAATTTCGTTATACAAGTTCCTCCTGAATAGTAATAAAATCCTCCTAAATTTGTATAATCATTAGGATAAGGAAATCCTGTATTGATAAATGGCATTGGAGAATCTGTCGCAAGGCCTTGAAAGCCGCATTGATCATTTGTAATAGGATAAATGGAACCAATTATCTTTTTTTCTTCTACATAATTATTTAAATCTTGAAATGATAATAATTCACCGCTATGTG
>CAYREJ010000327.1:0-2113 GCA_964423235.1 uncultured Acidobacteriota bacterium
GATCATCATATTTTCTTATCTTCTTAACTTCCTAACTTCTTAACTTCCTTTTCGTGTTTTCTTTGTGATCTTTGTGGTTTCTAATTTTTTTGCCATTGGCTTTTAGGATTTGGAAAAAACTGACTATTTGCGAGTTGACAAGCTGAAAAAAAATAATGTGCTATAATTTGCTAAATAAAAAAATATATTCATGTTTGAAGATATAAAATCCTCCAACTAATGCTCTATATCTCCAAAGCTCTTTTTGATCCCTCTTACCTCTGGTCTCCTCAAAATTTTTTACAATTATACTTTTTAGCTTATATCCAAGTTTTAATACTTCTTGCATTGCAAAAAAACCTAAAGGAATCCATTCTCCTTTAGAAAAATAATCTCCTATAACCAAAGCAAAGTATCTCCCTTCTTCAAGTATATCATAGGTGTTATCTAATACTCTTTTAAACATTTTAAGAAATTCACCCACAGAATTACAATTTGATAAATCTCGTGGATCATCACTGAATTTTATAATATTATGATAAGGAGGATGCATAATTAAAAGCTGAACTTTTTGAATGCATTTTTTTTGCAATACTTGTTTAAAGTCCAATTCTATGCTGTCAGATGTTATAATTTCTGTAATTATATTGTATTTGTTTGCTTCCCTATTCACAAGTTCCCTTGCTTTCTCTGCAACTTCGGGATTTAACTCAATACCAATTCCATTTCTTCCTAATCTTCTACATTCAATTAAAGTAGTTCCGCTGCCCACAAATGGGTCTAATACCCATTCCCCTTGCTTTGTGAAGCGCAACATCATTTGTCTGGGTATTTGCGGAATAAAATTCCCCCAATACCAAGCAAGATGTGTTCCTGATGTATCTCTTTTATCAAATATCCAAAGGCTATCTGTAATTATATCCTCATATTCTTTCCATCTATTAAGATTTATATCATTTATTTTTGCCATTTTCATTTCTGTTAATGACTTAACAAGTCTTTGTAAATAATACTTTGCCCTTTGAAGAGTAAGGGCATTTTCTACTTGCTCTATCTCTCTAAGAAGATATTTCTTTTTCAGCTCAATCGTTTCACCATTAGCATTTATATCAACCACACCCAAAGCATCATTATAACCAGAAATTAGACTAAACTTTAATTTTAGCAATTCTCTTTTTAGAACCGGTAAAGCTTTAATGCTCAAAAGGCTTCTTAAAATTTCAATAAATCTTTCTCTGTTTATTAATATTTCTATATTCTCATCAGCTCTTCTATCTTCACCATAAACAAATGATGAATGCATTACTACGCTTTTCTTATTTATATTTTTCATATCATTTTCTCTAAAATTTTCGCAACGCCTCTTTTTCTGTTTTCATCTTTTATTATCTTTATTTCTATTTAAGCATTAAGATTTCTTTAAAAATATCAGAAATAGGATATCTCAATATAGTTTAACATATCCATTTGCTTCAGTAAATATTGGAGTAGCTCCCCAATTTTTTCCAAAAGCAAAGAAAGATATTAAAGCACAAGATTATTCCAAGACTTACATAAGATATTAGCCACAGAAGGACACAGTAACACAGATGAACCCAGATTAACATAGATGAATGCAGATTAACACATAATATAAATAAAATTATAATAAAAACCATAATAAGAAATTCTGTGTTCCTCTGTGAAATTCTGTGGCTGAAATCTTGTGATAATCTGTGTTAATCCCGTGGTTAAAAATTGAAACCACGGGATTACACAAGATTAACACAGGATTAACACAAGATTAAAAATAAATAAAATTAAAAAAATAAAAATCTCGTGATAATCTGTGTTAATCCCGTGGTTAAATTTTAAACGATATTATCTTAATGTAGTATGATAACAATTTTGCTTATTTCTTTGGAGAAAACTGATATTTGGACAGCTACTCGGAAAAAGTATCGATCAGATTTTAGCATGAAATAGCGGCTGCTTTACCAATTTATTTTTCTATCATATGTAGCACAAACATTCTTGTCTGTGCCTTTTCCCACAAGCAAAAATGCCTGTGCTGCATTAGACTTTTTCTTCAATATATTTTCTTCCTTTTTCTGTAATCTCCCATATTCCGCGTGGTGAATGTGAAAAAAGCAAC
>CAYREJ010000328.1:0-2059 GCA_964423235.1 uncultured Acidobacteriota bacterium
AAAGATTATGGGGATAGCAGTAGAGGCTGTGTCGTAACCCAATATTTTATAAAAAAAATCTAAATTAATTTTCATAATGAATAAAAATTATTTTAAAAGATATAGATTATTTTTAAAAAGTGTAAAGGACATAATTTTTTATTAGAAAAATATGATAAAAGATTTGCATAAATTTTATGATATATAGTATAATAATTAATCATAATAACTATATGGTGTTATTTTTTTAAATATAAAGTAAATAGATAAAGGAGGAAATATGTCAAAAAGGTCAATAAATATAAGGGAATATAATAATAAGCAGAGGCTTTTATTTCCGCCGTCTGTAGGAGATTATTTAAAGGAAGACGATTTTGCTTTTGTAATAGATGAAGTAGTAGACCTTATTGATTTAAGTCCTTATTATAAGAAGATACCAAATGTAGGTAATCCTTCATATGATCCTGCGATGATGTTAAAGATAATACTTTATGCATATGCTAATAAAATATTTAGTTCACGGAAGATAGAGGATAAGCTTTCGAAGGATGTTGCATTTATATTTTTATCAGGGATGCAGAAGCCTGATCATAAGACGATATCAGAATTTCGTAGGAAGCATTCAGAAGAGATAGGGGATAGTTTGAAGGAAGTATTTAAGATATGTGTTAAGTTGGGGATAGTGCATTTTGGAGAAGTTTCTATTGATTCTAAGGTAATGAAGGCGAATGCGTCAGTAGAGAAGAGCATGAATGAGGAGAGGTTGCTAAAAGAAGAAGAACAAATAAAGAAGAAGATTAAAGAGTATTTAGATAAGGCGAGGGAAATTGATGAAGAGGAAGATAATAAATATGGGGAAGATAATAGGGGAGATGAGCTACCGGAGGGGATAAGAAATAGGGAGGATAGGATTAGAAAGATTAAGGAGGCGAAGAAAAGGATAGATGAAGAGCAGAAGATGCTAAAGAAAGAGATAGAAAAATCGATAGAGCAGTTGATGGATAAAGAAACAAAAATATAGGATGAGAGTGAAGATAATGCATTAGATGAGAATGAAGATAGGATTATAAAGATTAATGAAGAAAGGAAAGAAATTGAGAAGGAGATTAAGAAGAGTATGCAGAAGCTAGAGGAGATAGAAGAAGCTAAAAAAGAGTTAATGGATAAAGGATTAAAGAAGATTAATCTTACGGATAAAGATGCTCATTTAATTAAGAGTAAAGATAATATAATACCTGGTTATAGGGCTGAGATTGCAGTTGATGCTAAAGAGCAAGTGATAGTGGCAGCAGATGTTACAAATTGCGAGAATGATAGCTTTCAGCTAATACCGATGATTGATAATCTACTGGATAATTATGAATTAGTGAAGAATAGGGAAGGAATTAATAAGGGGAGTATAAAGGTTAGTACAGATGCAGGATACCATTCTGGTAATAATTTGAAGAAGCTAAAGGAGAATAAATATAAAGATATAATAGATGCTTATATTCCTGATAATAGAAATTCGCTTAAGGAAAGAGGAGGAGGACCTGATTTAAGTTCTCCTTTTCATAGAAGTAAATTTATCTATAATGCAGAAGAGGATTGTTATATTTGCCCGCAGGGAAATAAACTTTATTATGAGAGGGAGAAGATATTTAATGGAGTAAGTTATAAATCTTATAGATGCAGAAGCTTTGTATGCAAAAGCTGTAGTTTTTTGGAGAATGTACTAAAAACAAATCAGGGAGAACGATATGGTTTTCTGAAAATTGTGATTTAGTTGATGAGATGCGAAAGAAGCTTAATACAAAAGAGGGCAAAGAGATATATAGAAAAAGGAAGACAATTGTTGAACCAGTTTTTGGAAATATAAGCCATAATCTTGGAATAAAAGGATTTATGCTAAGAGGATTGAAGAAGATTAAGGCTGAATTCCTGATAATTAGCATTGTGCATAATTTAATTAAGATATATATTAAACTAAAGAAAATGTGCTGTAAATTAAAAGAAGCTTTATATAAAAAAGAATTAGTTTACTGATTTGATAAATAATAAAGAAATGAAGATTTATATTATTAAAATATTTAGTTATATT
>CAYREJ010000329.1:0-2041 GCA_964423235.1 uncultured Acidobacteriota bacterium
TCACTAACTAACTCCTTATCGCATATATCCCCTTTTACAAAGATATGATTTTTATTCCCTTCTAAATCCTCTATATTGCTTATATTACCTGCATAAGTTAATTTATCTAAATTGATAATAGTTAGCCCCTCATACTTTCTGGTTATATAATGAATAAAATTTGACCCTATAAAACCTGCCCCCCCTGTTACTAACATTTTTTTTGCTTTTCCTAACATGGTTCTTAATATATACCTATTTTAGAATTATCTCCTACCATGAATCTATATGCTTTCGGTGGCTTTCTTTCTCTTCTTATTTCTACATCCTTTCCAATAAGACTTCCTTCAATTCTCCTCCTAAGATTTATAATTTTTGAATTTCCCATTATAATGCTGTTTTCTATTTCTGAATTAATAATTTGCACATTATCCCCTATGGAAGTATAAGGTCCTATAAAAGAGTTTTTGATCAAGGAATTATTTCCAATTATTACCGGTCCCCTTATTGTGCTATTCAATACTACCGATGCTGCCTCTATTATAATCTTTCCGGATAATTCACTCTTTCCATTCACTCTTCCTTTAACATCTTTATTTATATCATCAAGAATTAATCTGTTTGCTTCCAGTATATCTTCTAATTTACCTGTATCTTTCCACCAACTATTTACTATGTAAGGACGAACTATATATGACTTGTTAATAAGATATTGAATGGCATCTGTAATTTCATATTCACCCCTTGCCGAAGGCTTTAATTGCTTAACTGCTTCAAATATCTTATCATCAAACATATAAACTCCTACCAAGGCATAATTTGAAGGAGGTTCTTTGGGCTTCTCTACTAATCTAATGACCCTGCCATCTTTTAATTCAGCAACTCCAAATTGTTGAGGATTTTCAACTTCCGCTAATAAAATAATACAATTAGCATCACTTGTTCTAAATTCATTCACAATATTTGCTATCCCTTCTCTTAAAATATTATCTCCTAAATACATCACAAATTTTGAACCCTTCAAATATTCTTCAGCAATCATTACCGCATGAGCTAATCCCAAAGGCTCCTCCTGCTTAATATAATTTACTCTGGCACCCCACGAACTGCCATCCCCAACTGCTTCCATTATCTCTTTAGCAGTCTCTCCTACTATAATGCCTATATCTTTAATACCGGAATTTGCTAAATCATCTAAAACATAAAATAAAACTGGTTTGTTTGCTATCGGAACCAATTGCTTAGCGCTGGTATATGTTATCGGTCTTAACCTTGTCCCCTTACCTCCACTTAATATCAATCCTTTCATCCTTACTTTCCTTATTAAATATTAATTTAAGTCCTTAAAAAAACTTTCTTTTAAATCTATCCTTAAATTTTAAATATTTATTATACACTAAAATTCTGAATCTACTAAATATCTTTTCTAATATATTTATTAGGATATTAGCGAGTTGGCGAATTAAAGAATTACTATTTCTAAACTCGCTAAACCCTCTAACGCATTAATAAAATAATAAGACATCGATGTATTAGGCTATTAGAAAGTTAACGAGTTGTCAAGTTAGTTTCAAATAACTAATCAGTCTTCTCCAAAAGAAAGGAAATATATTAAACCACAAGATTATCACAAGATTTACACAAGATTATATTAAAAAGCAAAAGAAATCTTGTGATAATCTGTGTAATCTCGTGGCTTAATTTTAAACAACATTGTTTATATGAAGTAGGATAACAATTTTGTTTAGCATAATTTTATTTTTTCACGCAAAGCACGCAAAGTTCGCAAAGATCATTTTATTTCCTTAGCTTCTTAACTTCCTAACTTCTTAACTTCCTAACTTCCTTTTTTCCCTCTCTGTGGCTCTATGGTGAATTCATCTTCGGCACTTGACGGCTTAATTAGGTTAGTTAGTTAAAATTTTAGCCACAGAATTTCACAGAAGAACACAGAATTACTTTTTTCTGTGTTATTCTGTGTCCTTCTGTGGCTTATATTTTTATAAGCTCGCCAACTCGCAATAATATAATAAAACTTATTTATTTGAGCTATCTCCAGCAG
>CAYREJ010000330.1:0-2041 GCA_964423235.1 uncultured Acidobacteriota bacterium
TAACTTTGTGTCCTTTGTGGTTAAAAAATATAAGCTATAAATAGAATAAGGTAGTTCCAAAGCAATAATTTTGTAGAAAACTGACCAGTTGCCCCAATTTTCCTTGAATATCCTAAATTATATGATAAAATCTTATTTTATGAATAAAATTATCATTTCCCTTGTTTCTATCCTTTATCTTTTTATAATTCTATATTTCATTATTACTTATCATCCTAAATTTATCTTTGAAATTCTCCCTGCCTGGAGCATAACCTTGATATTTTTATTAAGCTGCCTTTTGCTTGGAGCAAGAATCAACTCAATATTCAAACTCACAGAATTAGTAAATTTAAGAATTTCTTTATATTTTTTTCTCGGTTCCGCTTTCATTCTTACAATACTTGTAATTCTGCTTTTCTCTCATATATTTTATAAGCACCTAATAATGCTTCTAATCATCATCCTTATCTTATCTAACATCAAGTTTCTAAAACCTCTAATTTCAGAGCTAAAAGCACTAAAAGATAATTCTTTACTTTCCCATCTTATCCTTATTCAATCTCTTATTTTGCTGCTCGCTGCATCTACCCCTCCTTATTTCTATGATAGCCTCATTTATCAATTAGCCTTTCCTGACCAATATTTAAAACATCATAAATTCATTTATTCCCCTGACATTTTTTATTCTTCTTTTCCAATGAATGGAAATTTATTTTTCGCTGTCCCTCTCTCCTTTAATTCAGATATAGCCGCTCAATTAATAAGTTTCCTCTTTGCTTTGATGACTGCCATAACTTTAAAAGAATTCCTTTCATCTTATATTCATAAAAATAAATACTTGCCTTCTCTCATCTTTTTAACTACACCTGTTGTTTCTCTTAGCTCCATATTACCTGTTATAGATTTGCATATTGCCTTTTATTCATTAGTATGCTTTGCTTTTCTCTATCAATTCCTATTTTCTAATAAAAATCCTCTGCTAATTCTTTCAGCTTTATCTGCAGGAATTGCTTTAGGTATTAAATACACTTTCATTCCTTACTTGGCTGTAATGATATTCTCTTTAGCATCTATCCAACTTGTAAGGAAAAATATAAAATATCAATGGGCAAATATTAGCCTCTCTTCTTTTATAAAATGGCTGATCATTGTTATCATCTCCGCTTCTCCTTGGTATGTTAAAAATATTATCTATCACAAAGACCCTTTCTTCCCATACTTCAGTAGATTATCTACGCCCAATTTAGAAATAGCATTCGAATTAACAAGAAGAGTCCCTCTAACTGATACACTCTCCATTTTAAAATATTACATCCTTACTCCTATATATATAAATTTTAAAATAATGGGAGCTGCTGGTATTTTAGGACCTTTTTTCCTTTTGTTCCTTCCTGTACTGTTCTTTTCTGAAAAAAGGAAAAATCCTGAATTTAAGTATTTTGCTATTCTTTCCCTATCCGGCATTATTACATACATCTTCACTCCTCATGTGCTAAGATATTTTCTTCCAGCTCTGCCATTCTTATGCGCTGCTTATGGATTAGCTTTAACAGATGATAAAATCTATATTGAAAAAATAAAGAAAATATTGCTCCCTCTTTGTGTAGGATTGAACATATTTTTTCTACTAAATCATATAATTACTTTCCAAATTCTTCAATTTTCTCTCGGCTATATTGATAGGCAAGCTTTTCTGAATAATTTTATGAGCTATTATAACGCTGCAAGATTCTGTTCCGAAAATTTGCCTCCTCAATCAAAGATACTTCTTGTTGGAGAAGCAAGAACCTTTTACTTTAAACAAGATTGCTACGCTAATCATCCCGGACAAGAAATATTATTAGAAAAATGGATAAAAGAAAGTTCCTCACTGAATGATTTCCTAAATCTTTTGAAAGAAAAGGGAATAGAGTATATTCTCTTTAATTATGAAGAAATGAACAGAGTAAAAAAGATAAGAAACAGAGAAAATTTCTTCCAGCTAAATCAAAAGCAAGAAGAGCTTCTTAATAATTTCAAATATAACCATTTAGAATTGATTTACAGAGATAATTTTACT
>CAYREJ010000331.1:0-2023 GCA_964423235.1 uncultured Acidobacteriota bacterium
GTTATCACTACTGGTATGCCTTTATCCGTAGCTTTCCTTATAATAGGAATTAATGAATTTTCCGCATAATCTGGCACATTACCCGCTCCAAAAGCTTCAAGGACTATCCCCCTACAATCCTTTAGGCTTTCTATAATTCTTTGAAGATAGCTTGGAGATAATCCCGGATACAGCTTCAATGGTAAAACTCTTTTTTCAAATTTGTTAAATAATTGAAGAGGATTATTCTGGTTAACCCTATGAATCGCATAAGGATAAATTTGAACATCCAACATTATTCTTCCGAGAAGTCCAATTTGCTCTGTATTGCTTATTTCAAAAGCATTGAGGTCTCTCTCGCTTTTTTTAATAGCTCTATTTCCCCTCAATATAACCAAGCCAAAGACTATGCAAACTTCAGGAATAGGGATTTTTTCATATGCAGCTACTTTAAAAGCATTTATTAGATTAGTATGGGCATCGCTACCGATGATGCTTGCTGGAATTTGAGAACCAGTAAGAATAACCGGCTTGGCTAATCCCCGTAAAGCAAATGATAAAGCTGCAGCAGTATAAGTCATAGTATCTGTCCCATGAGTTATTACAAATGCTTTGTACTTATCATAATTTAAAAAGATCAATTCTGCTAACTGAGACCACATTTCCGGCTGCATATCACTGCTATCTATATTGGCAAAATATTTTACATCATAGCTTGCTATTTCTTTAAGTTGAGGAAAAAGCTTTATTAACTCTTTATCCTTTGAAGGCTTCAATATCCCCTTCTCATCCGGCTTCATCCCTATTGTTCCACCAGAAATTATTAATAAGATCTTCCCTTTTTCCATAATCCTTATCTAATTTTATCATAATATATTAATTGGAATCCTCTTTATGTTTTTAATATTCAGTTCTTTTCTTTCCAATAATTCTTTTGGCAATTATTAAATATTTTTCAAATCCTAAAAACCACTCCAATGGCAAAAAAATTAGAAACCACAAATCGCATAAAGGAAAATGACCACTTACTTCTTTTGAAAGAATCAGCACTTTAAGTAGGAGCTTCGAAATTTCGGATTTTATATTGAAATTTAGGGGTGCATTAAATGCACCCCTAAATACCTATGGATTGCAATTAGTTGTATTTTTTGGTTTACAAGGAGAAGACCCTTGAGGTCTTTCTGCTCCAGTGGAATCAGTGCCATATGAACCCTCGTTTGAAGAATTCAGCGGTACTACTAAATAATAGTAGCTTGAGGGTGCCGAGATATCTGTATAAGTTGTAGTGGTTACGGTGCAATCTAATGAAGAATGATTATATCCTGTCCAAGGCAAATTTCCTCTATAAATGCCATATCCAGTAGTGCTGCAAGTTCCACCGGGGGCGTTCCAACTCAAAACAGGATTTCCTGATGATTTAGCAACAGTCAAATTATTTAAAACTTTCCCAGGAGGATTAGATACTGTTGTGCAAGAGCTTCCCCACTGAATTAAAACATCATCTACATACCAACCGCCATTGTTAACAGAGCTATCTGAAGCAAACCTATACCTTATCTTTAAATTACCACCTGCATATGTTGATAAATCTGCACTATATTGCGTCCAATTAGTTCCTGTCCCACTAAAGCAAGCCTGATTAGTTCCTATGCAAGCAGGCGTGCTGCTGTTAGTCGTCCCCGGATAATTTGGTGTCAGAGTAAGTTTCGTCCAAGTAGTTCCATCCGATGATGCTTCTACTATTCCGCCGTCCCAGCCGCTTTCTATATTGTAATATGTCCAGAATGTTAAAGTGGGATTTGAACCAGCTGGTGGTGTTAAGAAATTAGTAAGTGTCAGAGTATCGCATTGATTAATTACATTGTTTGACCAAGCTGAATTCACAGGGCTATGAGATTGAGCAGTTGAGAGCTGCCAATTCGCTGATACCGTCCAATTTCCTAATCCGCTTTCAAAATTATCACTCAATGCTGTCGTAATAGGTCCGGAAGGTGCTGCACTCTTTTTTATTACATTCAAATCTTCATTACCGCTATTACAAGGA
>CAYREJ010000332.1:0-2019 GCA_964423235.1 uncultured Acidobacteriota bacterium
GAAACTAATACATCAGATTTAAGTCAGCCATTTAATGATGGATTTGTATCATTTCATATTCCTATGCTTGCTGAATATGGAGCTGGAGTAATCCCTTTTTTGCCAAAGAAATGGTTCGATGATGTTGCTAATTCTTCTCCAGATAGCCCTTTGCATAATGCAGATGCAAGGTATCATCAAATATGGTTTAAGAATAAAAATCCATATACTTGCGGTAATTGCATTGATTGCTGCAATAATAAACAAAATTATATTCATTTATTAGGAAGTTCTGAAATGCAAGATACAAGCGGTTGGAGTGCTCCAATATCTGATTATAGCTACATTTTAATAGAATCTATTCAAAATGCCTGTAATGGATGCACTGACGAGCAATTAAATAATCATATAAAATCTTCTACAGATCATGAGATAGGTCATCAATTTGAAGTAAATTCAGATACATCAGAAGGAAAATGTCCTGCTGCTCATTGTTCAAATGATGCTTGGTGTGGATTGCCAAATGGCTCCTGTATTAATCCTTTATTCAATGAAGAATATTGCTTGATGAGGAGTGATGCAGCTCCTAACATAGTCCAAATGAGAATAGATGACATAAATAAATTTGATTGTAATGAGCTTTTAGGATTAGTAAATCAATGCGGTGTTGCTTTAGATTGCTCTTTAAATAAATCTATAAGGACAATAGAGGATCCAATATAAAGGAGGTGAATATTTATGAAAATTAAGATATATTTGGTGCTTTTTATATTAATGTTTTCTTTGGATATATTAGCTCAACTAAAAATCGATATAAGCAATGTTAAAGATGAGTGGATATTAGGAGAGCCAATTAAGATAAGAATCTACTTAAAGAATGAAAGCAATGACATATTAAAGACATATGGACCATTAATAAGGTTTACATCTTCATCTTATAAAATGCATATTTCTCCAATGGAAGGAGTTCAAAAGATGATGATTATTGAGAAGTTTTCAGAGAAAAGCATAAATTATATATGGGAATATAAGCCTTTTTGGGAATATAGAACAGAAACTGGTTTATTTGATTATATAATAAATAAGCCAGGATTATATAATTTAAAGGTAATTTATGATGCGAGAGCAGAAGCTAGTGCTTATTTAAATAAAGGTGTGTATTTAGGTCCATCAGAATCAAATGAGATCCAATTAAAGGTTAAAGATCCTCAAGGAATAGATAAAGAAGCATATGAATATTTTAAAACATATCCTTTAGCAAATCCTAAAGAGCTTTTAGAAAAATATCCTGCTTCAATTTATGCAGGATGGATATTGACAAACTATTTGCCGACATTAAGCCTATCTATAAATCCTGAGCTTTTGTTAAGCGAAGCCTTAGATATTAAACCAAATAGATGCCTTCAGCATTGCCCATGTAATTTAGAAATTAATAATGAAGGTAAAAAAGTAATTGCATATTCAGATGAAATTGCTATGCGATATGCTAATGTAGCATCTAAATTTTTAGAAGCTCATCCAGATTTTTATGTTGCTGGACCTATTTATGCTCGCTTAGGCACAGCTTTAGTAATCTTAAATAGATGGCAGCAAGCAAAGGAATCTTATGAAAAAGCCTTAAAAGCATCTTGGGGAAATACTACCGAAATTGAGGAAAGAAAAGCTCAAATAAAAAAGATGATAGATTTACTAAAAGAAAAAGGATATGTAAAATAATAAGAGATTATATATTTTTTTGAAAAAAGAAGGATAATTTTTAAGCTCAAAAAAAACTTTTATAGCTTTCATTCTTCAATTAAATATTAAGATATATTTATGATGATGAATATTAAAACTGTTTCAATAGAGGGTGATATATATTCAGAGGGGATTTCATCAATTTTATATCTTGAAGCTCCAACTGGAGGATGGACTATTCGCTCTATTGGGTTTGCCGAAGGGACAAAAGATTACTGGGGAGCTGGCTATTACAATGCTAATATGCGACATTCTGCGAATGTCTAATTGTAAATTGAATATTGTAAATTGTAAAATTGATAA
>CAYREJ010000333.1:0-1999 GCA_964423235.1 uncultured Acidobacteriota bacterium
AACTCTAATCAATCATTCCTTCTAAAGTTTATATCCTTGAGAAATAGTCAGAATTGGTGGAACTCTATAAACTCTCAACTCTATAAACTCTATAAACTCAAATCGGTATGCTTTGTGATAACTTTGTGTCCTTTGTGGTTAAAAAATATAAGCAATAACACAGTTATCTACCCTTTCATTTGCAAATTTAGATTTTTATGATAAAATGAATGAGAAAAAGGAGGCTCCTATGCACGCTTTATGGAAAGGATATATCACATTTGGGCTTATCTCAATTCCGATAAAATTAATTTCTGCTATACAAAGCACCGATGTTTCTTTCAACCAGCTGCATAAATTATGTAAATCGCGAATAAAATATCAAAATTATTGTGAAAATTGCAAAAAAGTGATCCCAAGAGATGAAATCATCAAAGGCTACGAATTATCAAAGGGAGAATATGTTGTTTTTAATGAAAATGAATTGGAAGAATTACATCCCAGTAGCAGTAAAACAATGGAGATTATTGAAGTTATTAAGCTTGATGAAATAGACCCCATTTACTTTGATAAGCCTTATTACATCATACCGGACGAAGGCGGAGAATTACCTTATAAATTATTATTGATTACAATGAAGAATTTAAAAAAGGCGGCTTTGGTAAAATTTGTGATATATCAGAAAGAAAATGTAGCTATTTTAAGACCCTTCAATAATATAATCCTTCTTCATACATTATTATATAAGGAAAACATAAGAGCGATTCCCGAAGAAACGATGCCTGGAGAAATAAATATAACATCCAAAGAGATTAGTTTAGCAGAAAAATTATTAGAATGTTTGAGTGGGAAATTTAATCCTGAAAAATATAAAAATGAATACAGGGAGAAATTGATGAAGTTAATAGAGGCTAAAGCCAAAGGCAAAGTAATTAGTTTTGAGCAACCGAAAGTAAAGCCTGCCTCCGTTAATATACTTGATGCTTTACAAGAGAGCTTAAAAGTAATGATGCTTCCCAAAAAACCTTCAGCTGTAGCTAAAATACCTAAAAGCAAAAAGAAAATTCAACAAGGATAATAAATGTATTATACAAAAGCTCGTCTTCATAGAATTCTCAATCTCTCATACAATTTCATTTCTAAACTTGAAAAGGAAGGAATAATCAAACCTATTAAGCAAATAGGGAAAAGAAAATATTACGGCTTTCAAGAATATTTAGGATTAAAAACAATTCAAACATTGAGGCAAAACGGTATCTCACCTAAAAAGTTAGTAGGTAGTATAAAATTAGTAGAAAAAAAATTCAATACCTTAAATTCGCCACTAACAGAAATTAAATATATTCCTTTAGGCAAAGAAGTAATTATCAAATATGGTAATTTTATAATGAATAGCCAGGGGCAATATCTGCTGCCAGCTTTTTTTGAAACCCCAAAAAATAATATACAGCAAATGCAACCCAATGCTTTATATTGGTTTGAAGAAGCTTCTAAATATGATCAACAATCCGATACAATCCATTTAGCTGAAGAATACTACAAAAAAGCTATTGCTGAAAATCCAAAATTAATAGAAGCATATATCAATTTAGGAACCCTTTATTACAGAATTGGAAGAATTAAATCTGCTGAAAAATATTACTTTAAAGCTCTTAAAATTGAAAGAGATAATCCTTATCTTTTGTATAACTTGGGAAATCTCTACGATGAGGTAAACAACTATAAGAAAGCTATACAATATTATAGAAAAGCAATAAAGATAATGGATGATTATGGTGATGCTCATTATAATTTAGCTTTAGTTTATATTAAATTAAAGAATTGGAAAAAAGCATTGCAGCATTTGAAGCGTTATTTAACAATAGATCCTGAAAGCGTCTGGGCTGACATAGCTAAAAAACAAATTGAATATATAGAACATATCTTAAATAAAGAAGAATCCAATAATAATTAATGTATGTTAACCACAAAGGGCACAAAGTTATCACAAAGCACTTTGATTTGAGTTTATAGAGTTTAT
>CAYREJ010000334.1:0-1951 GCA_964423235.1 uncultured Acidobacteriota bacterium
AATATCTTAATTTTTCTGATTTTTTAAAAGAATCATAGGCTAGCCGCTCTGCCCTCTTTAATTGACCTATAACAAAATAACAATGTGCTATCCTATTTCTTAAGCTAATTAATTCATTTTGCGATTTTAGATAACGCCCCTTTTTAAGAGCTTCTCTATATTTATTGATTGCTAATTTCAGCCTTCCCATCTGATTAAAAACATTTGCTAAGCCCGCCAAAGAATTAAATTCATAATCTCCCAATTTACGCCTCGAAGGAAAAAATTCAAAAAAATAATCAGAATATCTTCTCTTCTTCAACTTATTTATCATGTAAAGTGCATCTGAAAAATACTTCATACTTTGCTCTAATATATATAGTTTATTTACTTTATTAGCAGCATTAACTAAATATTCAAGAGCTTTATCCGCATTTGAGCTCCTAAAGTAATGATAAGCTAAAAATTCGGTCATTTCATATTTATCTTCCCACTTATTCTCATAATAATTAGCAACTTTATTATGATATGTTCTTTTAAAAGAATATGGTAAATTTTCATATACAACTTCCTGCATCAATGGATATTTAAATGAATATTTATCTTTATTTTCTTTAATAAACCAATCATTCTCACATAGTTGCTTAATTGTCTTATCTGTATTTATATCTTTCAATTCTTGATCAAATATCTTTCTCATATCATCAATTACAAAACTTTTTCCCATTATAGACGCTAATTTAACAAAATTTTTTTGCTCCATAGAAAATTTATCTATTACTGATAAAAACATAGAAGATATCGTATCAGGCAAACTAATCTCTTTTAATCCAGATTTTGTTTGATTAATATATTCTTCTGACAATAATTTAATAAATAAAGGATTTCCTCTTGCCTTATCATTAATTATCTTTTTTGCTTTAACAAATTTTTCATCTAAACCCATTAAATGATTCATTAAATTATAAGATTCTTCCTTATTAAATTTACTTAATTTAATTTCAATAAAAGAATCTAATTTTTTTAGCTTAACAGTTCTTTCATCTCTTCTATGAGAGAGTATTACCATTACCCTGTTTTTTATAAGTGACGAATATAAGAAATCAATAATTGCAAAAGAAACATTATCCATCCAATGTGCATCATCAAATATAATTAATATTGGAGTTAAAATAGATAAATTTCCTAATAATCTGCTTAATAAATCAAATAATTTGTTTTTTCTATTCTGTGCTTTTAAAGATTCTGTCCATTCATTCTCTGGAATATTTATTTCTAATATATCATTTATAACAGGTATCCATTTGCTATGCTCACCAAGATTCTTCTTTAAAAATTCTTCTACTTCTTCCGAATTATCAATATTTATATTGTGCGATTCAAAAATTTGTTTACATAATTGTTTCCAAACATAATATGGTTCTTCCATTACATAATCTTGACATCCAACTTTAAATACATTAATACCCATTAAAGAATATTTTCTTAATAAATTATCACATAATAATGTTTTACCCATCCCTGCTTCTGCATATATTGACACTAATCTTTTTTCACTCTTGTATATATCATTAACGCATTTATCTAAAATTGATAACTCTGTTTCTCTACCAAATAATAACTCTTCCTTTACTATCAAATGCTTTGCTGAGAATTTTCTTCCTTGAAATTTATATATATTATACTTCTCAGTTTTTCCTTTTATTTTAAAGTTACCTACGCAATTCCATTCGTATTCTGATTGTTTTTTTGCAATTCTTTCTTCAACCGCTAAAGTCCATGAAGAAGCTAAACTCATAATGCGTGCAGCTAAATTAACACTATCGCCCATCACAGTCCATTCTTTTCTTATTTCATTACCTACAATCGCCCAAAATACATTACCAGTATTTAATCCACACTTAACCTCAAATAAATCTCCTGATATTCCTAATTCATTTTTATAATCTTTATTAATTTTATGCAAACTATT
>CAYREJ010000335.1:0-1945 GCA_964423235.1 uncultured Acidobacteriota bacterium
TCTTTCTTTAACTTCTTTTTTTATGGTATTTGCGTTTGGGGTTTGCGACACAGGTTCTTCAGAATTATGCGAGATCAGGGTAAATAAAGCTTTTTAATTCTTTGCGTTCTTTGCGTGCATATTAAAATAATTATTTCACGCAAAGCACGCAAAGTTCGCAAAGTTCGCAAAGATTATTTTATTTCCTTAACTTCCTTTTCCTTTGCTCTTTGCGTCTTTGCGAGGAGCTCGTTAAACTGGATAACTCGTAATAAAAAATAAAAAATTAACAAAGGCAAAACAATCATAGTTAAAAGCCAAAATTATGATTTAATTGGAGAAAACTTGCTGAAAAGCAATCCAAAGGGCTTTGCGATAAGTTTGTTTCATTTCAAAATTATGGACATCTTAATGGTAAAAGAGTAATAAATTGAGGAACTCTTAACTCTCAACTCTATAAACTCTATAAACTCTATTCATTGACTTTCTTTTCTTTATTAATTTATAATTCAATTATGAAAAAAAATTATTGCTTAATTTTTTTTCTTTCCTTTTTTTTAAGTTGCTCATCTTTTAGTCTTTACAAAAAAGCTAATGAAGCACTAAAACAAAAAAAATGGGACCTCGCCGTAGCTCGTTTTTCTCAATTATGCAAAAATAAACCTAATGACATAGATTGTTTGGAAAAATTCAATTACGCAAAGATAAAATCTGCACACTCTCATTATGATAAAGCAGAAATTTTAATAAAGAATAAATATTATGAGGAAGCTTTAGTTGAATTAGAGATTGCAGCTGATTTGCTGCCTAATGATCTCTCTATTCAAGAAAAATTAAAAGAAGTGAGAAATTACATAATTGAAGAGAAGAAACAAAAGGAAGCTCCAAAGATTGCTAAGCTCATTGGAGCTGAAATTCCAGAGCCGCAGCTTAAATTAACTTCTGATGAACCTATGGACATTCAATTCCAAAATGTTTCATTTAAGACTATTCTTGAAGCAATAGCAAAAGCTGTAAATATCAATATAATTTTTGATAGTGATGTTGAGGATAAATATTTGAGCCTCTCCTTAAAGAAAGTTCATTTTTTGGATGCGCTAAATTTAGTTCTTAAAAGCACTAACACCACCTATAAAGTAATAAATCCTTCAACAATCCTTATTTACCCTGATACAGAAATAAAAGAACAGCTCTATGAAGAAAAATATGTAAAAGTATTTTTTGTATCTAATGCGGAAGTAGAAAATATAGCGAGGGTTTTAAAAAGCACATTAGGGATTAAAGCAGTTAGTACGGACAGGGATTTAAATTTAATAATAATTAAAGATACCTTGAAAAGGATAAAGGCTGCTGAGAATCTTATTCGTATATATGACAAGCCGAAGCCGGAAGTAGTAATAGATGTGGAGATTATAGAAGTGAACAGAAATAAAGCTCGTGAATATGGATTACAAATAGCTTCTGCAAGTGCTCAAGGCATCCAAACTTCTTTAGTTCCTGAATCAGAGATAAAGCTGGACCCCGCTCCAATATTGAGTCGTTCCCACTTTGAAATTGTCAATTTGCCTTCATTAACCTTTAGATTAATTAAGAGTTCTTCAGACGCTCATTTAATAGCAAGCTTGCCGCTAAGAACAGTGCAGGGACAAACAGGAAGAGTTAGATTCGGTCAAGAGGTTCCTGTTCCTCAGACTACATTTGCACCAATAGCTCAAGGCGGCGTCAATCAACAACCTATCACATCCTTTATATATAGAAATATTGGTATTAATATAGATATTACACCGAGAATCCATATTGATAATAATGTCACCTTAGATGTTATTATTGAGAGCAGTTCCCTTTCCGGGCAAGGATACGGAGGCGTCCCAGTGTTTGGAACCAGCAGAGTAGAAAAATCTATTAGATTAAAAGAAAATGAAACGAGCATAATCGCTGGTTTGGTAAAAGAAGAATTAAGAAATGC
>CAYREJ010000336.1:0-1927 GCA_964423235.1 uncultured Acidobacteriota bacterium
TATCTTCCAATCAATGATAAGATTAAGATAAATAGAAGTGAATCATTAAATAAAGAGGTAAATATTCTTGCTAAAGAGTTCATAGAAGAGCTACCGGAGAGGTTCCATCAATTAGAAAAAATATTTAGTAAAGTAAATTTAAACGAGCTTAACGAAAACCAGATAAAAGAAATGCATTTAATTATTCATTCAATAAGCGGAACATCTGGTACCTTTGCCTTTGATTCTCTTTATAATACAGCTAATTCTTTTCTTAAACTATTACAAGAGATAATTGAGAATGAAACTCTAATTTCAGAAGATTATTATAATCAAATCAATGAAAATATAAATCAATTGAAAAAACATTATTTCTATATAAATGGTGAAATCAATAGGCTTTCTTTACCTGAAAAACAAGAGCTTAGTCCTGATGAAACATATGATTATTTAGCATATTTCGAATCTTCCATTAAAAATATACTAATTGTAGATGATGAAGAAGAATTTGCTTTAATTATATCAAAGAGATTAAGGGGATATTCTAATTATTTCAATGTTATTACTGCAAGAAATGGTGAAGAAGCTATAAGAATTATTCATTCAGAAGAGATAGATTTAATTATAACGGATCTTATGATGCCGGTGATGGATGGTTTTGAATTGCTTGCTTATATTTCTAATAATAATTTAGGACTTCCCATTATAGTGATGACTGCTTATGGAACTCCAGCAATAGAAAACAAGATTAATAATCTCGGAGCCTTGCAATATATTCAAAAGCCTATTAATCTTCAAGAGCTTGGAAAGAAAATTCTTGATATTTTTATATCATTTAAAAATGGATACATAAGTGGTATTACTTTGTCATCGTTTCTTCAACTTATAGAAATGGAAAAGAAAACTTGCACACTATATATAAAAAATCGGAATAAATTAGGTGTCCTTTATTTTCAAAAAGGGACATTAGTTGATGCTAAAACTGATTTATTAAGAGGGTTATCAGCAGCTTTAGAAATAATTTGCTGGGAAAATCCTAAAATAGAAATAGAAGGTGCTTGTAGAAAGAAAATTAATAATATAAATCTTTCTTTATATCATATATTGATGGAAGCATTTAAAAATAAGGATGAGCAAAATCGAGATTCATCAAAAAGTGCCTCCTTTGATGAATTAGAATTTGCTCCAGAAGACAAAATCAATATTGAAGAATCTGGCCCTTTTATGAAAATAAAGGAAGAAGAGAAAAAAATTTCTGAGAAGGAGAAGGAGATTGATATTATGACGATCAGAGATAAATTGCAGGGCTTAGCATCTATTGATGGCTTTGGTGGGGTAGCCTTATTAACGCCTAATGGAGAGTTTTTAGCCCTGTTAGAAGAAAATTCAATAAAATCCAACATAAAAGAAATAGCAGTTTTTTCAAATCATTTATTGTTAAATGCACAAAAAACATCATTTGAAATGGGCATCGGTATAAGCCAATTTGTTCATTTTGTATGTGAAAAAACTCATATTCTTGTAAGATGTTATAACGAAGGTACTGAGCAGATAAAATTTCAGCCCGGAAAAGCTCACTTTCATTTAGTATTACTTCTTCATACTGATAACAGTATAGGATTAGCGAAAATGAGAATAGAATCTATTTTATATAACTTTGCTGAGGATTTTAGAATACAATACGAAAGACTTGCTAATACAAATATATAGTGAGATCCATGATTTTAGTGCTTTTTTAGGCAATCCACAGAATTACAATGTTATCTGTAAACTTTTTGATTCCAATTCAATGATGACTTTCAGCCACAGAATTTCACAGAATCTCACAGAAAATTTTTTCTTTTATTTTTTTTAATCTGCTGCTTATTTAGAAATCAAAATTTCTGTGTCCTTCTGTGTTAATCTGTGGCTAAAAACCTATCTTCAATTTTTGTGTGATTCTTTGACT
>CAYREJ010000337.1:0-1908 GCA_964423235.1 uncultured Acidobacteriota bacterium
TCCCCTGCTTCATTCACTTTATCTACTATAACCTATCACCTATCACCTATAACCTATAACCTTTGCGAGCTTTGCGTCTTTGCGTGAAAAATTATTTGAATATGCACGCAAAGAACGCAAAGAATAAATTGCCTTTAATTACTTCCTCATTACCTTCAAAAGTTCAGCCGCTAATTAATTGAGGAGATAAAAATAATGCATGGATAGATTTAAAGATTCATTATGAATTCTCTTATCTATGATTTCTTTTTTCACAGGCAAGAATGCCTGTGCTACTTACTTATTACTAAAATAATAGATTTTTTCTCTATTGGTTCTTTGTTCTTGCTTTCAAATATTAATATGCCTCTGCCAAAACACATCCTTAACCGAAGTAAATATCCTTCACATATTTTATTCTCATATTTAAAACTAACTTTAGAACCTGCATTGCTTTTAAGCCAATTAGAAAACATGACCCTTTCAGCGTCATCTGCTTGCCTTATTATAAGATATTGGATATTCACAGTATCCGTCAATTTCAAAATAGGCGAACTTTCTAAAACTTCACATTTGATAGAATTTATAGGCTTAGAAAGCAGAGATGATGGATTATTTATTATTATAAAAAATATATTTAATATTGTTAGCAATAATATATTATTTTTCATAATCAATATCCTCCTTATTTTTTTTATAATAAATTATCATTTCTTTTTTAATAAAAGTTTCTTATAAACCACGAATATCGCCTCTTTAGGTTTTTGCAAAACAAAATGGAAAATTTACCATTAAAGAAAAGAGACTTAAAGCTAACAAATTTATTTGAAGCTCTAAATCCGAATGTCTAAACCCGCAACCAATCATAATTTCTTAAATTCTAAACTTACAGATACTGATCGCCTATGAAGCCATTCAACTATTTACAAAAAAATTTATTTGATGGAAGTATCGCAGAGAGGATATTCATCACAATTGTTGCATTCTAATTGAAGAGTAGTATGAGCAATATTAAAATTATTTTTCAAAATTGATTTGATGTCATTTATGATTCTGGTTCCTTCACTTAATTTTTGGTCTTCAATAATAATGTGAGCACTTAGAGCAATTAATTCAGAGGTTATGCTCCATAAATGCAAATCATGAACAGCAACTACTCCGTTAATTTTGTTAATGCAAGTATGGACATCTTCCAGAGAAATATTTTTTGGAACAGATTCTAAAAGGATGTTGCCCGATTCAATAACGAGCTCAATAGCACCTTTAAGAATTATGCCTCCTATTAGAACACCTATTATCGGGTCAATTATTCTCCAATTTGTAAAGTAAATTATGAAGCCTCCGATGATAACTCCAATAGATGAAAGTGTATCACCGAGCATATGCAAGAAAGCGCTGTGAATATTTAAGCCATAATCTTGGTCTTTTTTAAGAAAATAAATTCCAACAAGATTGGCAGCTAATCCGAAGCTTGCAAAGCTAAGCATCATTAATCCTTTAACTTGAGGCGGAGATAAAAATCTTTTGTAAGATTCATAAAAGATATAAACAGAGATTATAATAAGGCTTGCTCCATTAATGAGAGCGGCAAGTATCTCAAATCTATGATGTCCATATGTTCTTCTTTTATTCGGCGGTTTAGCAGAAAAAATTGAAGCGGCAAGGCTCAATGCAATGGCAATAGAATCCGTAAGCATATGCCCCGCATCACTTATCAAAGCAACACTATTAGCAAGCAACCCCCCTATAAATTCAAAAAACATCATTGATATTGTAATAATAAAAGCTACCTTTAACCCTTTATACTTTTTCTTAATATTATTAATCATCTAATATTATAAGTTAAAATTGAAAAGAAAGGAAGATATTAGTTTATAGAGTTTATAGAGTTTGTAGAGTTGAGAGTTTATAGAGTTCCACAAATTCTGA
>CAYREJ010000338.1:0-1908 GCA_964423235.1 uncultured Acidobacteriota bacterium
AAATAATCTTTGCGTGCTTTGCGAGCTTTGCGTGAAAAAATAAAATTATGCTAAAAAAAATTGCAAACCATAAAAAGCATAAAATAATCTCAAAATAATAATTTTGGAGAAAGCTGACCAGCTACTTGTTGCCCTCTTTGCTATTACTTTTATTTATGTTAATATTTGATAATTAAAATGAAGAGGTGTTTTAATCTATGAAAACAAAAAAAATTTTAATAACAATTTTATTATTTCAATTACTAATTCCTTTGAGAGCATTCTCTAATGAGATTGAACAAAAGATATTAGAGCATATTAAATATTTAACAGATGATAAGTTAGAAGGCAGATTAGCTGGAACCAAGGGAGCTGATTTAGCAGCAGATTATATTGCAGAAAAATTTAAGGAATATGGGCTTAAACCTATTATTGAGAATTCATCTTATTTTCAGCAATTTAGTTTTATATCGGGAGCTAACCTCGCTTCGCATAATGAATTCAGCATTACTTGCAAAAATAAAACTGTATCTTTTGCTCTATCAAAAGAATTCTTGCCATTAGCTTTTTCTAAATCTGGTACTGCTTCAACAGAGTTGATTTTTGCTGGGTATGGAATTTCAGCTCCTGAAATTAATTATGATGATTATAAGAGCATAGATGCTCAAAATAAAATTATTCTAGTCCTTATGCATTATCCGAGAGAGAATGATGAGAATAATCCATTCCGAAAATTAGAATATCATCTTTATTCAGATTTGCAATATAAGATAAGTGTAGCACAAAGTCATGGGGCTGTCGGGGTAATAATAATCAACGATATGAATAATCATAAAGGAATGGAAGATGAACTAATTGGATTAAATGATATAACAGTTTTAGGTTCTGCCGGAATTCCTGTTGTCCAAGTGAAACGCAAGCCCCTCTTTGATTTTCTTAAAGACTGTGATGTTGACATAGAAAAAATTGAAGAAAGCATTTCGAAAGAGTTAAAGCCGTATTCGCAAAAGCTATCTGATGTTAAAGCTTTCATAAGCGTTGATTTAATAAAGAAAGAATCCGAAACCAAAAATGTAATTGGACTACTTAAAGGAGATGAGGATAAGTATATAGTAATAGGAGCACATTATGATCATATAGGAAAGGGACAAATCGGAGATAGAGATATTAAAGCGCAAGGCAAGATCTGCCCTGGAGCTGATGATAATGCTTCAGGAGTCTCCGCTTTACTTGAATTAGCTTATAGATTAGCTAAAAGCTACAAAGGGAAAGGCAAATCAATTATATTTATTGCTTTTTCAGCTGAAGAAATGGGCATTCAAGGTTCTACTTATTTTGTAAATAAAGAATTAATAAATTTAAAAGATATTTTCATGATGATTAATATGGATATGGTTGGAAGATTGAGGAATAATACATTGATTATAGGAGGTATGGAAACAGCTGAAGAATTTAAATCCATTATCAGCAGTATTAAAAGTATTTTAAATTTTAAATTTTCAGCAGATGGATATGGACCATCTGATCATTCAGCTTTTTATAATAAGAAGATTCCAGTCCTATTCTTATTTACTGGAGCACATCTCGACCATCATAAACCATCTGATACATTAGAAAAAATTAATATAGAAGGAATAAAATTAATTGTTGATTTCTTGGAAAAACTTGTCAGCGAATTTAATAAGCCTGAAATTACATTAACCTTTCATAAAACAAAATCTCAAAGACCTTTAGATATGGTAGGAAAAGGCTATGGCGCTTATTTAGGAACAATTCCGGATTTTACCTATAGTGATGATGGTGTCAGAGTAAATGGAGTTAAGGAAGGGAGCCCCGCTGAAAAATCCGGACTTAAAGAAGGAGATATATTGGTTCAAATCGCAAAGAAAAAAATACATAACCTCTATGACTTAACTTATGCATTAAGAG
>CAYREJ010000339.1:0-1901 GCA_964423235.1 uncultured Acidobacteriota bacterium
GCATATTACTTCATTGAACAGAAGGTAAGAGACGACCACGATTCTACAAAAAAAAGGGGGCAGATATCCAATTTTAAAACTAAGCTTAAAATTTTATATAAAAAGCATAATAAAGCACTTTTTGGTTTTATGTATTTCATAGACCCTGACCTTTCCAAAAACAAAAATTACTATATTCAAGAACTTAAGAAACTTGAAAAATTCTATGGTATTAAGCTCAGCATTTTCTATGGCAAAGAATTATTTGAATATTTGAATCATCCTGAGATATGGGATAACATTCTTTTATGGCTAAAGCAATGGAAAGATAGCTTACCAGAAATGCCAGAAATAAATTTTGATAAGACGCCAAAAGAAAGTTTTAAAGAAATCAAAGATATGGAACTAAGCACTTGGCGAAAAATTTTGGATAACAAAAAGTTATGGGAAGAAGGGATTATAAAAGCAGTGTTTCAAAATGGCTTTACTTTGAAACTTTTAATTGTATATTTTAAGAAAAAACAGCACTCTCCTTATAGAGAATTGGCGAATGCTCTAATTGAAAGCCTAAGAAAATATTATAATGCAAAAAGCAAATAATAAAAGAGATTGGCGAGTAGAAAGCTTAGTCGCTTGGATTCCCGACCTTACATCGTTCAGATTATATAATAGCGAACATACAAGCTGCGCCTCGCAATTTGTAAATTAGCGTCCATGATGCGGAAATCGCTTATTTTGCTCGCTCTTGCCTTCAGTGACTTTCTGCAAGATAAGCTATTCTTCATTTCCATTTTCTAAAAAATTCGGAAAATCAAGTTGCAAAACTATCTATTCCTTATATATAAGATTGCAGAAAAAAAAATTAATCTTCTTGGATCCAAACCATATTTTCTTCACCACAAGAAAGACAAGCATCAAATTCATCATCTTCTTCAAAATATTGCAAAGCATCGCATTCACTGCATCTATAATATCCAGCGCTTTTACACTTTTCTCCTACTTTCTTTCCTTCTTGTTTCATTTTTTACCTCCTATGTATGGATTGTGAGCTTTCGCCCATTGATTGCAAAGCTTCTAATGCTTGCATCCTAAATTCTCCATGAGGAAATTTCTCAACTAATAAATTATAATATTTCTTGCTTTCTTCTCGTAATCCTAATCTTTTTAAAGATTCTGCATAGTAATAATAAACTTTCTCGGATATAGCTTCTTCAGGATAATTTTTAAAAATCTCTTTCAATCTATACATAGCCGGCTTATACTTTTTCATTTTGATATAAAATTTAGCAATGGAAAATTCGTGCTCGATTATATTCTTGTAAGCGAGTATCATATTTTTATATCCTTCTTGAGAATAAGAACTTCTCGGATAAGTTTCTATTAGTTTCTTAAATGCTTCTATAGCCTTTATACTGTTTTGTTGATCACGCCCCGGTTTCTGCATCTGTTTAAAATAGCTCATTCCTATTTGAAATTGTGCATAATCCGCTTTAGGCGATGAAGGATATAATTTTATAAAATCTTCATACTCGCTTACAGCTACAGCATAATTCTCACTCCCCCCTTGATAATAATAGCTATCTGCTAAAGATAATTTTGCAGGCATTATTAACTGACTATCTGTAAAATTTTCCAATAAATACCTTAAAACTTCACGCGCTTCTTCCCATTTTTTCTTATTTAGATAATCAGTAGCTTTTTTATAAAGTTGCTGATCAGTAAAGCCTACATATTTAGGAAGTTTCTCCTTCCCAGCACAATTGATAAGCAATAGCAGTATTATTATTATAACCCTATTTTTCATTTTCTAAATTTCATTAATATATCATTAATAAAGAATAAATGCAATGAAGGAGTAAGTAACTGATCAGTTTTCTACAAAATTATTGCTTTGAGACTACCTTATTCTATTTATAGCTTAT
>CAYREJ010000340.1:0-1869 GCA_964423235.1 uncultured Acidobacteriota bacterium
ATCAATTACTGTCCATGCACCAGGCCACCCTCCAGTTCCTGTAAAGTCTTCGCTTAATAAAATAACATCATTATGTATAGTATTGCCGACTTTAAGTTGAAAGGTTTCAGTCTTCGCTCCTTCATTGTAGCTTATATCAAGTGTAAAATCTATTGTAGTTCCACAATCAATACTTGGAGAAACATTAAAATTAAAATGAGGTGGGTTAGAAGTCACGATAGCATTAGAAGGGATGTCAGGAAAGGTAGCCGTATTGTCATTTATAGTTATTCCTGGGGTAGATGTGCTTAATGTTGCATAGACACCAGTTGCTGTCTGAGCTCCTATATTCTTTAACGATACAATTAAGGTGATATTTTCGCCGGGGTCTATAATTCCATCAGCATTTCCGGGTCCTCCATAAGTGCAACTATCATTTATGGTACTTTCAATATATCTAATTTCCGGAAGATCACTGATGGAGCAAGGTGGTAAAGGAGTAGAAGAGCTTTGTATATCATTGTAAACATCTAAAATAGGTACGCCTGAATTCAAGCATCCACCGCAATGATGCAAAGCAATAGCTTTGTGTGAAACAGCACTGAGAACAACTGAACCAGAAGAACCCGGCTCTGTATCGCAATAATACCCAATATCTGGTCCTGAACCCCAACAACTTGCTTCTGATACCGATTGAACCCGACAAACACCGCCCGTATCGGGCGCTTGATCACTAGCATAAGAAATCTTTTTCGGATAGCCTTGAGGATGACCCACTATGTAAATTTGCTCCTGTAAATCCGGAATCCTCGGATCCAATCTTATATAACCATATACGCTCTGTGGATCGCTACCATTTAAATTAGGTATAGATAAAGTATAATCATAATTCGCATTCGTTCTTAAAAATGTTCCGCCTTGTAGCTGCAAATCCGGAACAGCTGTCCCACTTCCACAATTAGGTCTTTGATACATAAATTGAAATTCTATATTGTCTAATTCACCTTGGCTTTCAAAACAATGATTATTTGTTAATATATGATTTTCACAAGAAACTAACCACCCTGAACATAAATCGGAACCGCTATAAAGCAATTTAACTGCTGCCTTAGACCTTTCATATACAATAGGCTCGCTTCCAGCATAACAAATAGCATCAAGATAATCTACTGCCCCGCATATTGATTCAACACCCGTTGAAGGAAATAAAGGAATCGGTAATTGCCATTGCGGAAATCCATGAGCATAAAAATCTACTTTATACCCATAAGCTTTTGGCTTATCTTGAAATGAATATAATTTTATAACTGCAGTATCCCCCTGAATTGATAAACTAAAAAACTTTCCTTTATTTAAAAAACCTTTATTCTTATAAATATGCTTTACAGTTTCTTTCGGATCAGTAATTACAACAAAGTCATTATCTGCTAATTCAAATTTCTCAAAATGCACAACAATATAGCTTGCTTGAGGGTGAATAATTATATCTTGATGAACTAATTTACCTGATCCGTTGCCAGCGGGATATGGATGTGGAGTCTCAAATGTCTTATAAGTATATTCACCTACTTTTACCCGAGAAGGCTTAGTGCATATTTGCGAAATTAAAAAATTCCCAATTATTATATTTGATAAAATAAATAAGATTATTTTCTTATTCATAATTCCTCCTTAATTCAGAATCAGCAAAGTATTATGCTAAATTTTTAATTATATTTCAATACATCATCCATGATAATGGGTGAGATGTGAGAAGTAAGAAGTAAGAAGTAAGGGGTAAGGATTAAGGGATTAACACAGATTAACAAAGAATGACACAGATTAACACAGAAGAAAATCTTGTGTTAATCTTGTGTAATCCTGTGGTTTCAATTTTAAACCACGGGATTA
>CAYREJ010000341.1:0-1869 GCA_964423235.1 uncultured Acidobacteriota bacterium
TTAGCACTTGACAATTGTTCTCATAGATGTGATCTTTGTGGTTTCTAATTTTTTTTCCATTGGATTTGCTTTTAGAATTTGAAGAAAACTGATCAATTGCGAGTTTATAGAGTTCCACAGATATCTTAAAGCTATGGTAAAAAAGTAATATATATTGTTATTGTTGGATTAATAATTGATAATTAATAATGGTGAATAATAAAGCAAAGGGTGAGAAATTGAGGAACTCTATAAACTCTCAACTCTACAAACTCTATAAACTCAATTTTTAATTCACTTGCTTGACAAATTAACTAATTATATGATAAATTACTTTTGAGTTTTTGATACTCATTTTAAACCTTACTTATTTGAGGAGGTAATCTTAAAATGGCAAAAAAAACTAATACTGCTGAAAAATCAACTAAAAGAACAGCAAAAAAAACTGCTGAAAAAAAACAAACAATAGAAAAATCTGCTGAACAAGGGAAAAAATCAATTCCCTTTAAAATATATGCTCCGGAAGCAAATAGCATATATTTAGTAGGCGATTTTAATAATTGGGATCAATGCTCTTTAGCTATGAAAAAAAGAGAAGATGGCTATTGGGAAACTTATCTTGAATTATCACCAGGCGAATATCAATACAAATATTTAATTGATGGAAAATGGGAAAATGATGTCACGGAAGAAATGATTCCTAATCAATTTGGAACAATGAATAATATAATTAGAATACCGAGTGAATAATGGGAATTGGGAATTGGGATTAAGGGTTAAGGATTCCTAATTGGGTGTTGGGCATTAAGAATTAAATCTAATGATAAAGCAATTTTCAGCAACTTCTAACTCCTAATGCTTAATAATGAATTAGATATGAAAATAAAATAAAAATAATTAATCCTTAATTCCCAATTTAGGCTAAAATGGATTTTTTTGAATTAGTATCTAAAAGGCATTCTATTCGTTCTTTTAAAAAAGATAAAATACCCGAGGAGTATATAAAAAAAATATTAGAAGCAGCCATAGCTGCACCTTCTGCTGGCAATTTACAATCTTATGAAATTATAGTTATTTCAAATGATGATATAAAAAAAGAACTTGCTAAAGCTGCACTTGATCAAGAATTTATTGCTGAGGCTCCCATTAATATTATTTTTTGCACTAATCCAAAAAGGTGTTCATGGAAATATGGTAAAAGAGGAGAAGAATTATACTGTCTTCAAGATGCAACTATTGCAGCTGCTTATCTGCAATTAGCAGCTACAAGTCTCGGTCTTGGCAGTGTATGGGTTGGTGCCTTCAATGAAGTTGAAGTTAGCAATATCCTCAATCTGCCTAAACATTTACATCCTATTATCATTATTCCGATTGGCTATCCTAATGAAGAACCTTCACCAACTTCAAGAAGACCCCTCCGAGATATAGTTCATTGGAAATTTGGAATTGGGAATTAGGAATTGGGAATTGGGCATTAGGAAGACCTAATTCCTAATTCCCTATTCCTAACTCCTAATTCCTAACCCCTATCCGCTAATTCCTAATTCTCGATTCCCAATTCCTAACCCCTAATTCCGAACCAAAAAATTTTTTTTTAAAATTTCACTCTAACCTATTGACATATTTTTTTATGGTGTTAAAATGAAATATTGCTAAATGAAAAAGGGGCAAAATAATAGTATGTATTTAAAATGTAATGCACAAATAAATGAGTATTTCTTCATTAAATTTTTTCAAGTCCTAAAAACAGACAATAAAAACCTTAATCTATATAAGGAGGTGCTTTATGCATCGTAAACTCTCTAAATTAAATATAGGTTTGGTTTGTTTAGTGATTATTGCTATTGTTTCAACAGCTACAGTAGCTCTTGCATTCAAAGAAAGAGAGAA
>CAYREJ010000342.1:0-1853 GCA_964423235.1 uncultured Acidobacteriota bacterium
TTTCATTAGCGGGGATGAAAAATTTTTTTAATGAAGGATTGCTATGAAAATGCACAGTACCTATTCAACATTAAATTATTAATCTATTTTTATAACTTCTGCTATAACAGGAATAGGATTAGAAACACAATAAACACCGGGGCATTTTTCTATCGCTTCTTTTTGGATTTCTTGCAATTTCTCTTTGGAAGCATTTGATTTAATTTCAACTGTAATTTTTATTGATTTAACAATTGGATTATTAGAAACACCCATTGGATTAGAGAGATCAACTTGATTCTCGGCTGAAACTTTCATCGAATTTATTAAGACACCTGCTTTTGTAGCAATCGTTGCAAAAGTTCCAGCATAACAAGAAGCAATTCCAAATAAACAATATTGGATTGGATCCGGCTTTAAACCTTCACCTCCCATAAAGGGAGCAAGATCAGCTTCTAATGTAATTTTTCCCTTTGCATACTCTAATTCAGCTGAAAATTGTGCTTCTCCTTCTTGTAAATTCCACTCCCCGATAACTTTTTTTGTTTTTATAAATAATTGAGGATTCTTATTTGCTTCTTCTATAAATTTCTGAATCGCTTCTAAATTTATTTTATTCATTTTTTATCTCCTTATATTTTATTTTTTTAAAAAATTTCAATTGCATAGTCATAGGCTCTATAACCCAAAGGGTCATAATCAGAAATAATTTTTCCTTGTTTTTCTAAAGCTTCTTTAAAATATTTTGGCTGAACAAATAAAGAATAGTGAACATTACCATCATAGTATTTTAGTGAATCGTTCCTAAGCATCTGCTTAATTCTTCTATCTATCATTTTTTGAGATAATGAGGTAGGGTCTTTAGTATCTGAAGCTATTATAATTCCCCAAGGCAAAGAAAATGATGGTATTTGTAATGACATCGTCTTTACAATTTTAAAAATAGAAGAAATTGTCTTATACATGGAAGCAAATATATGCAATTCTGAAATAGAAGTGCTGCCTGCTTGCTGTGCCATTAAACCATTTGGCTGCAAATGATCTTTTATTATCTTATACATTTCTTTTGTTACAAGGAAATACGCAGGAGTATTTTCAATAGGTTCAGTAATATCAATAAGAATCACATCAAATTTTTCATCAGTATTTTCTAAATATTTTCTAGCATCTTCATAAATAATTTCAGCTCTTTCATCTTCAAAAGCTCCATTATTCCATTCTGAAAGAAATATTCTGCTTGCTTCTACAACTTGCTGATCGATATCTAACATTAAACATCTTTTAACGGAATGATATTTAAGAACCTCTCTAAGGGTAGCTCCTTCTCCTCCACCTATTATAAGAACTTTTTCGGGCTTACCATGAGTTATCATTGCCGGATGCACAAGAGCTTCATGATAAATAAATTCATCCAACTGAGCTGATTGCATCCTCCCATCTAAAAGCAAACATTTGCCAAAAGAAACTGTATCAAATATTTCAATTTCTTGATACTTAGTTTTAGCAGAAAAAAGAATTTTTTTTGCTTTAATCAAATGGGCTGAAGAAGGAGTTATAAAATCCAAAAAAAATCTATCGCATATTTCATTATCTTCTTGCACAGGAGCTTGCGCATAAAATTTGTGCGATAAAGATTCAAAAGGAATTGACATCAATCCTCTTTTGATCTTCAAAAAAGAAGGATTTTTGCTTTGAAAATTTTCAATCATATACCCTACAGCGCTTAAAGGGTCAATAACTTCTCCGCAAGTAAATATATCAATAGCAGCATATTTAAATTCAGGCCAAGTATGAATAGAAAAATGAGATTCAGCAATAACAATTATTCCGCTTATTCCATGAGGAGAAAATTTTCGGAAAGAATAATCTATGAG
>CAYREJ010000343.1:0-1837 GCA_964423235.1 uncultured Acidobacteriota bacterium
ATAAAGCAGATACAAGCAGGTTAAATTGGAGGCAAAAGACAGGACCATTTGATGATGCCTTCGTCTCTTTTAAGATATCAGATGGAAATGGAGCTGGAGTAATTCCTTATTTACCATCTGATTTTTTTAATTTTAATATTAATATTGCTTCTATTTTAAGGTTTCATCAAATTTGGTTTCAAAATAAGCATGAGCAAGGATGCGCTGATAATACAGCTCCTTGCTATGTTGATCCTGATTTTTGCCCAAACTGCTGCAATGGCCAATCTAACTATTGGCATTTAATAGGATCATCAAGAAATATAATTGGTGCTTATGCGCATACTTGCCGAATAAGCGATTTTAGCGCAATACATATAGCAAGGATTGAGACATTATGCGGAGCAGACAATGTTTGCAAAGCAAATGTAAATATTTCTACAACGGATCATGAGGTAGCTCATCAATTCGGAGTAAATCTTGCTGCTCCTTGTGCTGGAGGGCATGACCCTGCTCCATTTAATTGGGCTTGGTGTGGTTCGCCAGGAGGAAGTTGCGCTAATCCAGCTTTAGCAGGCACTAGATGCTTAATGAGCGGTGCTACTGATGCTGATCAATGGAATCATGATAAAGATGAATTTAATAGAATGGATTGCGAGGAATTAGCAGGGATTGCTGTTTCATGCGGGCTTCAATTATGCGGAGGAAATTCTATAAGAACTCAACAAGACCCTTTTTAAAAAGGAGGCAACTATGAAACATATTATATTATTGTTTATCATTTTAATTATGATTAATGGTAGCTTTGCTTTTTCTTCTCTAGAAATAAAACTTCAAAGCATTTCGCAAAAATTCATATTAGGAGAATTTTATGATGTTATTAATATCACTTGGAAAAATAAAGGAGAAAAAGATTTAATAATTCCATATCAAATAATGGCTTTTAATTATGATGCTCCACAGCTAATTAAGTGGTATGTTGTTGGACCAACCAGAATTGAATGTAAGCAAAGAAGAGATCCATTAATAAAATGGGAGGCATTAGCGCATGAAATTTTAAAAGCAGGGGCAGAGAAAACTTTAAATATATCCCTAGCTCAACTTGGAATAGTAGATGTAGGCAGTTATGAGATATGGATGGAATATGATAGCACTAATTTACCAGCTTATTGGGATGATATTCATATTACAAGAACAAATGTTATATCAAATCATATTAAAATAGAACTTAATAATCCGATAGGAATTGATGCTGAGATATTTAGTAAATATAATAATAAATGTAATAGACTAACGATTTCTTATGATGAGCTTTTAAAAAAATATCCGACATCAACATATGCAGGCTGGGCATTGCTAAATAAATATTGCGGGGCAACATTTAGATACAAGACAGCAAAAGATATGATAGATGATCTTTCATTATCGGATGAAGAGAGGAAGATTAAAAATGCAAGGTCTTATGGAAGGAAGGATTTAGATAATCCTGGTTGGATAAGTCCAATTCCGATAGCAGAAGAATATATAAGGCTTGCGGAGGCTTTTTTAAAAGAGCATCCTAATTTTTCTTTTGCTTCATTAATTTATTCTGAAATGGCATTATCTTATATGGTTTTACATAGATGGCAGGAAGCTTATATATGCTTAGATAAAGCTTTAAAATTAGGTATTCCGAAGAATTGGCCAGGAACCACATATGAGCTTTCGCGCGAGGAGCGGCTTATTAAAGAAGCAAAAGAGGAGCTAATAAAGAGGGGATGGGCAAAATAAAGTTCATCTTTGCTGCAAATGCTTGCATATTTGAATTTCATATAACACGCAGATATGAAGCAGATAATTACAACATATATTATTAGAT
>CAYREJ010000344.1:0-1825 GCA_964423235.1 uncultured Acidobacteriota bacterium
GTTTATAATTTTTTTGCTATTGGTTTTTAGAATTTGGAAAAAACTGGCTATTTACCAAAAAATCAAAAAATCTATTGACAATAATTTTTAGGTTATGATATTATATTCTATGATTTTGGAAAAACTAAACTATTACATATAATAAAATATAAAGGTAATAAATTGTGGAACTCTACAAACTCTATAGAATCTATAAACTCGAATTGAGTTAGATATGAAGAAAACGATAATACTGCTTATTATTTTTACCTCTATTGCAAGAGTATATGCGCAGCGGGAGGGTTTTGAACATTATTTTCTACCTTCCGAATTCGCTGTCGGCGCTGGAGCAAGAGCATTGGCAATGGGGGGCGCTTTCATTGCAATTGCTGATGATGCTACTGCTGCTTCTTGGAATCCAGCCGGATTAGCTCAACTACTTTCAAAAGAAATCTCTTTCTCATACTTTCCGTACCAAGAAATACATGGATATAGTCCTTCCATATATAGAATTTCAAATAATCCATCTGCATTTCTTTCAGAAACTGCTTTTTCTCCAATAGCAACTGGAAGGGACATTAATTTTCTGAGCTTTGCTTATCCAGTAATAACTTCTAAAAGAAATTATGTTTTGCTGTTTCATTATCAAAGAGCCGTATCATTTTCATTTCGTCATTATCTTATATCACCAGTCTTAGGCACAAGAGCATTTTCAGATAAGATAGAAAATTATACAGAATCTTGGGACGGAGATGTTGCCGGTGGATTCGATATTGCTGCATTTAGCTTTGCAACTTCTCTGACTTCAAATCTTAAATTAGGAATTTCAATTAATAAATGGTTTAATAATTACCAGGGAAATGATTCAGCTTCTCATGATGGCAGTATTTACGAAAAAAATAAAATTTATCCATATTCTTTTTCTGAAATAGATGAAGATTCTTTTAAAATAAGCGGGCTAAATTTTAATATGGGCTTGTTATTAAACATTAAAAATATTAGCTTAGGTTTAGTTTTTAAAACTCCTTTCAATGCTAAACTTTCTTATTATGAGAATATTTTTGAAGCCGAAATTCAAAATAATACTTTCAAAGAAGATAGGCATCTTTATCAAGGAGAAGCTAATGTAGATTGGCCATATACAATTGGTTTTGGCTTCGCCATTAGATTCTCAAATGCTTATTTAATCTCTTCTGACTATACTAAAACTAATTGGTCTGATGCTATCATCCATAATTATATTGATGAGAGCAATCCTCAAGGTAATCCTATCTATTACCCTACTTTACAGCCTATCAAACCAAATCAACAAGATGATTCAGAACAAATCCGCTTTGGCTTCGAAAGAGTTTTTTTTATTAAAAATATTTTGCTACCATTAAGAATAGGCTTCTTTCTGGATAAACAAATTTTCTATGATTCTACTATGCAGAGACCCTATTTCAAAGGTCTTACCCTTGGAACATCTGTCGGATATGAACGCCTAACTTTTGATATTTCTTATATTTATGAATTCGGAGAATATTCTTCTATATTAAACACTCGCCCTTTTAATTGGGTAAAATTTCATTCCACTAAATATGTTACATCATTCATCATCCATTTTTGATTTTTTTACTTTGTGAGTTTTGTGATAACTCTATGTCCTCTGCGGTTAAAAAAATTAGAAACTGAAAATAGCTTAAGGGAACCTCAAAATAATGATTTTGGATAAAACCGACCAGTTGCATAATAAAGTAAATAGTCAATTTGTTCCAAATGCTAGAAGCAAATCCAATGGCAAAAAAATTGGAAACCACAAAGATCACAAAGAGAAACACGAAAAGGAAGTTAAGAAGTTAGGAAG
>CAYREJ010000345.1:0-1822 GCA_964423235.1 uncultured Acidobacteriota bacterium
AATTGTGGAACTCTATAAACTCTCAACTCTATAAACTCTACAAACTTTACGAACTAAATTTCAACTTTTGATTGCAATTAATCCTAATTGATTCTTTCCATCTATGGCTATATAAGCTGGTTTATCTAATTTTATTATTTTTACTCCATTCTCTAATTTTTGAAAAGGTGCCTTGTCTAAAAATTCATAATTCATATAATCGCCTTTTTCTTCTATTACAGAGAGATAAAAATGAGAATTTGCCAACAGATCAGCAAAGAAATGAGTTCCATATGATAATTCAGGAGCGAATCTTCCTCTTGCAGTTTCTATTATAACTAAAGCATTAGTTATTTGAGCATAATGTATAGGAACTCCTAAAAGATGATTTGTGGTTCCCCATCGTCCCGGTCCAATTAAAATGTAGCCTTGTTCTCCAATGGATTCATTCCAATTTGAAATGGTTCTAACTATTTTATCAACATTTGCTGGATCATAATTTTCAGCTTTTAAATAAATTATATATTTTATATCGTCTCTTATTCCGTTTCCTAATACCCTATTGCTTTTTGCTAATAAAAAACTTTTTTTTGGAGGGGCAATTTTGATAGAAGAATGTTCTTCGCGTGCTGTTAAAGGTCTTATTTGTAAGATATAGAATGTTCCTTCATTTTTATTAAATTCTACTGCAAATTCTAAATCTATTTCCATCCCCATATAATCAGATAATCTTTTCAATAATTCTTGTAATAATGGTAGAAGAGGGAACCATCTTGTTGTTTCAATAATCGGATCAAAAGTCAATATTATTTTATCTGAAGGAGATAAATAAGTTTCATAAGTTGTTAAATAATCATTATCTTTCATTGTTGAAGCTACTATATGTAAATTATGTTCAGGTTCATTCAAAATTTCATTAATGTGTAAAGAAACGAATTCATCTTTTTCTATATTTAATGCATCAAAATATTCTTGAGCATATCTTTTAATATCATTTGGATTATTTCCTTCCGGGCGTATTCCCGGATTGAAGAGAGATAAAAGGCGAGCATAGTTTCTTCCAACTGCTCTTGTTCCTAATCCATAAACTAATCGTACCACCGGCTCCGTCGGACTTATCCTTGATGACCACGGATAAACATTGATTGAAAAGGCGATTCCTGCTATTGTAGGATAGTAGAGAACACCTCTTTTCTTTCCTATCAATTCTTGAATTAATGCTGCCATTTTCTCATCTTTCTCTTGAATTCTTTTCTTTTTCCTGTATTTTTTAGCATTATCACTAAAAGTGCTGGCTATTACTCTTTTTATGGAATTCTCAATTTTTTTATAGCGGGACTGAAAATCTCCTTTATTAGCAATAAAAAGAGTCAAGTATATGCCAGCAAAAGAATATTGTGAATTATCTTCAAGCAAAGAAGAAGACCTTATTGCTAAAGGATAGCTTATGTTATTTAAAAAAATATTAAGTTTATCGGTTATTTGCGAAGGTAAAGGAATTTTTGTTAATTCTTTCATTATTTCTTCATCGCTGAATGAAGTAATATCAATCTTAATTTGGTATATTAACTCATCAAACAATTTATCTCCTACTAAGAAGCTTGGTGGAATTTTTATATATTTTGTATATTCTCCAGCTATTTGTTCTCCATTATCTAAAAGCATTTTTGCATAAATCAATCCTTTAGCTTTTCCGCCAAATTTTCCTTCACAAAGGGAATAGAAATTAGAAGGGAGAGGATGCTCCGTAGGTATAAAATCATCATATTTTGGTATTTTCCATAATGCCATACTTTTATTCTTAAAAGATAATTATATCATAGAGTTTATAGAGTTTATAGAG
>CAYREJ010000346.1:0-1817 GCA_964423235.1 uncultured Acidobacteriota bacterium
AAACTGATGTGTTTGGGACTTTTGTATTATTGGAAGCCTCTAGGCGGAATAAGGTAAAATTATTTTTGCAAATTTCTACTGATGAAGTTTATGGAAGCATAGAAAGGGGGTATGCAGATGAGAGAGCTCCCTTAATGCCTTCAAATCCTTATTCTGCCAGTAAAGCCGCTGCTGATAGGTTAGCATATTCTTATTGGTATACTTACCAACTACCTGTGATTATTACAAGATGCTGCAATAATTATGGTCCTTTCCAGCATCCGGAAAAACTTATTCCTTTATTTATAACTAATGCAATAGATAATAAGCCCCTTCCTCTATATGGGGATGGGTTAAATATCCGCGATTGGATATATGTTGAAGATCATTGCAAGGCTTTAGAAATTATTATAGATAAAGGGGCTTGTGGTGAAGCTTACAATATCTCTTCTAAACAATTTTTTACAAATACGCAAGTAACTAAGCTCATTCTTTCATACTTAAAAAAGCCCGAATCCCTTATAAAATTTGTTTCGGATAGACCTGGGCATGATAAAAGATACGCAATATCTAATAAAAAAATTTTGAGATTGGGCTGGAAGCCTTCAGTTAATTTTAAAGAGGGGCTTAGAAAAACAATAGAATGGTATATTAAGAATGAAAGATGGTGGCGAAAAATTAAAGAAAGTGATAAAGATTTTATTGAATTTTATAAAAAGCAATATAAAGGCTTGAATTAAAAATGAGGATAGGGATAGTAGGAGCAAATGGATTATTAGGAAGAGCTTTAGTTTCTTTTTTAAAAGATAAGTGCAAGTTATTTGTTTTTTCTAAAGAGGAATTAGATATAACAAAATTAAGCAGTATAGAAGGGAGGCTTGGATTAGTTGAAATAAATGCTTTGGTGAATTGTGCAGCGTATACAGATGTAGATGGGTGTGAAGATAATGAAAAATTAGCATATGAAGTAAATGGAATTGGGCCTGGGAATTTAGCAAGATTCAGCTTCTCAAGAAAGATTAAATTAGTTCATATTAGCACTGATTATATTTTTGATGGGAATAAAAAGAATCCATATAAAGAAACTGATGAACCTAATCCTTTATCAATTTATGCAAAATCTAAATTAGAAGGCGAAAAAAGAGTCATAGAAAATACGGATGACTATATAATTTTAAGAGTATCTTGGTTATTTGGACCATATAAAAAGAGTTTTGTCAGTTGGGTTATTGACAAATTGAATAAGGATGAAAAGATCTATGTGGTAGAAGATCAAATAGGAGCTCCTACTTATACAATAGATTTAGCAAAAGCCATTATTAGATTATTAGAAATAAATTATAAAGGTATAATTCATTATAGGAATGATGGAGAATGTTCTCGTGAAGAACAAGCAAGGCACATTGCGAAACTATCTAACCTAAATGAAGAATTACTGATTCCGGCAAAAGCTTCGGAAATTTATAGAAAGGCAAGACGCCCAAGCTACTCAGTTCTTGATACTTCCCTTTATCAAGAAATTACTAAAGAGAAGATAAGAAGCTGGAAGGATGCTATTAAAGAATATATAGAATTGAGATTAAATAAATAAGGGTAAAGAAATAATTTTATTAGCAAAAATTAGATGTTAAGCTTTTTAAATTATCTCTATAATGATTATAGATTTCTTAATCTACCAAAATTATTACAATACAAATTCATTATTCTTTAGTACAATTAAAAAGAATCAAAAAATATGAAAATGCGTTTTTAGCTGCATTATTTAGGTAAATAAAGGGAAAATTTTTTAGAAAAGAAGAATGTATATTTGGCACAGTAGCATAGTAGGTAAAGAGTCA
>CAYREJ010000347.1:0-1816 GCA_964423235.1 uncultured Acidobacteriota bacterium
ATCTCTATAAGTTCGCTAATTATTCCGAGCTGAGCATTTAATTCCGACTTTTTTTTAACTGAGGAATGAAACCATCTTGAAACAGCTTTCACTTCGGATTCTATTTCTTTAAACCTATTTTTCATATTTATATTATAACTAACTCCGTAAAACATGCATTCTGCTTTGACCTCTAATTGATGCTTTAAAGCAATAGCCTCAAGCGAAGTAGTTGGTGTTCTATATCCGAGGAGCTCCTGAGCTTCAAGGGCAAGAAGGGCTCCATGAATACAATCCTGGACGCTTAAGGCATCTTTAAGTAATTTTTCTGCTCTATTTATGTGCTTTTCGGCTATAATAAGCAATCGTCCTGGAGCGCTATGACTACCAGAATCAGATTCCACTTCTGGCTTTGCATTATCTAATTCATTCTTTTTTCTCTTTCTGTATTCTTTTAAAAGCCCGGCTTCCTCAAGAATGTTATACATACCCCCTGATGGCTTATAAATTTTCTTGAGCTTTTCAATTAGCGGCTTCAATTCTTGAATATAAACTTTATTGCTTTCATGCCATCGGGTATATTTATGACCCACAGTTATGAAAATTCTTTTTTTTACATTTCTTAAAATGGGAAATCTCTTATCTCTTTCTATCAGATCCGAGAGATGAGTCCTTCTTTCTCTATCAGGAAAATTCAAAAACATATCTTCAAAAACAAGGTCAATTTTGAGTTTATTATCGGAATTTCCCTTAAATAATTCTTCCATTGCTTTTGTGGTTGTGACTGTGAAACATTTATAGCCGAGCTTATAAGCAAGGTATCCATGTAGATAAGAATATGATTCTTCTTCATCTATTGAGGCAGAGAATCCATTGTTATGAAGTTGAAGGTATTTTTTTACTGTTTCATCCCCTTCTTTAGCTGCGCATCTTATCTGGTTTCTTAAATCAGATGGGTCAAAAAGGGGGTTAAATATGAGATTTGATTTAAGGGGAGAATTTTTTATAAAATCATTATAATAATAAAAATGCTGTTGATTTCTTTCTTTAAATTCTCTCATTGTAATAAATATCCAGTGAATTTCAGGGAAAGCGAGGGCAAGCATAGAGGCGAGGGAATTTTCTAAATCAGATGTTATCTGGAGAGGATTTAGATTTAATTCATACAAAATTATATCCAAAATTGCAATAGAATTTCTTAGAAACTGATATGGGTGCTTTTCTAATTGGGAAGATATAAAGCTAAAGACATTCAGTAGTTCTTCATCATTCTTTATTCTTTCTGGTATTATAATTTCATATGCATTATTATTAAAGACATTTTCAAGATACCTCTTTATTGAGCCAACCCATTCTTTTGATGAAGATATAACAAAAAAACCCCTCTCCTCCATTTTTATTCTTCTTTTTTATTTATAATTGCCAGGGAGATAACGAGAGCAATAATAGCAATCCCACATAGGCTCAGGATACCAATGGGAAAAATAATGTTTTTGTCTCCAAATAGCAGAAATATAATTGAAAGAAGCATAGAGGCAGAAGAAATAACAATGAAAAATTTCATTATCAAGTTGTTAAGCTTAATTCGATCGGCTATAATTTCGTCGCGTTCTTTAAGATGTTTATCTATAATTTTATTCAATTCCACCATATTTTCTGATATATTTTTCGAGCTTCCTTTTAACTCTTCAATGCTTCCTTTAATTGATTTAATAGATTCTCCAAGCTCTTTAGCATTCAAGATATTTATTACTTTTTCAAATTCGCAATTAAATTTTGTAAGCTCAGCTCTTATTTCACTTAAATCATTAGTTTTATTGTTATTCATTTTTCCCCT
>CAYREJ010000348.1:0-1791 GCA_964423235.1 uncultured Acidobacteriota bacterium
CGGACATTCAAATTCAAATTCTCCCGGGTAAGTTGCTTTGAAAATTATTTCACGCGTTACATTCGCTCTTAATCCTGTTATCCATATATCATAAGGTCCTATTACATGAAAACCATGCCCACTAAATTCTTTCAGCCCTGTTAATTTCGGTAAATCTCCATTGTCTACTCCTTTCAGTACCAATTTTACGATTTGATTTTGCTTCACTTTGATTATGTTCGGCTTAAATTCTGAAGTAGAAGCATTTATTGTAATCGTTACATCCGCTTTTCCAAGATCAGGAGCAGGGGTAGAAGGTTCAGCAATCCTATGAAAAGGTCCAGCCCATCTTTTCACCCCCGGAACAATCTCCTTAGCTACTGCTGTCTCTTGTGCCTTCTTGCAAGATATTACTACAGCCACTCCTATTGTTATCGCTAATATAATTATTTTTTTTATCATATTGAACACCTCCTTATTTATTGTTTAATTTTTATGTATTTTTACCTTCTTTTAATAAATTCTTTATATCCTTTGAAATAACTTCCTTAGGGTCAACTAGCCCTATATATCTGTATCTTATAAATCCCTTCCTATCAATTAGAACGACCATATATGTGTGATAAACTATTCCTGCTGATTTTTTTGGTTGAACATATACATGATAATTTTCCCAAACCGCTTTTAAGTCTTCTTCTTTTCCTGTTAAAAAATACCATTTTCCTCCATAACTCTCAGTATAAAATTTTACCCTCTCTATATTGTCTCTTGCCGGATCAGTAGTAATTAAAATTAATGAAAGATCTTTATCTATAATCTCTTCAAATTCTCTTTGTATCCTTTTAAAGGAAGCTGTTAAAAGCCCACAGACATCCGGACAATTTGTATATATAAATCCAATCAAAACAAGCTTCCCTTTAAAATCTTCAAGAGAATTCTTTTCTCCTTTCTGATTAATAAGATGAAAATTATATGCTTTTTTAGGTTCTAATAATTCAATCCGATCCACGATCCTTTTACCAGCAACTTCTGGATGTAAAACAGCTGGATTATCTGCTCTTGTTGCATTTTTCTTTTCCCAAAATATCCACCCAATAAATGCACTTAATATCAATAAGCAAATAATTATTCCAATAATTTTTTTCATTGATATCCCCTCCTTATATTTATTTAACAATTAATTTGCCCCTCATTTGCATATGATAATTGCTACACCATACCGCGCAGTAAAAAGGAAATTCTCCTACTTTGTCCGGAATAAATCTTATTTCTTTTACTTCCCCAGCTTTTATCTCTTCTATCATTATGTCAAAATCAGGTAAATAAAAACCATGAGAAATAGTGTCTACATTCCTTATTAAAATAGTTAATTCTTTTCCGCTTTCAGCATATATAGTATCAGGATACCAATTACCTCTTTCCGGAGCCCTTGCTAATAATTCAATTTTACCTTTGATTTCTCTTCCCCTTTTATTTATTACACCAAAGAAAACTCCCACCGTGGATAATAAGACCAAAATTACTGCAATAAATTCTACTATTATCTTTTTCATTTTTGTTATATACCCTCCTTAATAATTAAAATTTTATAAAATTTATTTATGGATTTTTTTTGCAACTTTTCTCCCATTTTTAAAATTCTCTAATTTGAATTCACTTAATTTTTTGATTATTGATTTAGAATATTTTCTGCATTCAACCTGAATAGGACAATTTTTGAAATTTGGACAATTTTTATATCCCAATAAAGAGCATTCATCTAATGAAATTTTTCCATCGAATATTTTTATAATTTTTAAAATATTAATTTTA
>CAYREJ010000349.1:0-1748 GCA_964423235.1 uncultured Acidobacteriota bacterium
CTTGAGATATAGTCTGAGTTGGTGGAACTCTATAAACTCTCAACTCTATAAACTCAAATCAGTGTGCTTTGTGATAACTTTGTGTCCTTTGTGGTTAAAAAATATAAGCAATAAATTGAATAAGGGACCCTCAAAGCAATAATTTTGAAGAAAACTGACTAGTTGCATAATAAAAGATTTACAAAATAAAATCTTTGGATTATAATTTGAGATTTAATATTATGGAAGAAGAATATATAAAGATAAGAGAAGAGAAAGCTAACAGAATATTAGAGATTATTGGAAAATTTCCTCATAAATTTAATTTGACAGATACTATAACTGAGATTGTTATCAATTATAAAGAGACTAAAGAAGAAGATTTACCGAAGAGAAGATTTGCAACTGCCGGTAGAGTAATATCAATTAGATGGCACGGAAAAGCTTGTTTCGCTCATATAAATGATGGTAATGATAAATTACAAATTTATTTAAGAAAAGATGTTGTTGAAGAAAAGGATTTCTTAATTTTTACATATGTTGACATTGGGGACTTTATAGGAGTAGAAGGAGAATTGTTTAGAACAAGAACCGGAGAATTAACATTATTAATAAAAAAAGTCATTCCCTTAGCCAAGGCTTATCTTTCACTTCCGGAAAAATGGCATGGATTAAGTGATGTTGAGATAAGGTTCCGTAAACGTCATTTAGATTTAATTGCAAATCCTCAAGTAAAAAAAATATTTGAAACACGCTATAAGATTATAAAATTTATAAGAGAATATTTTGATTCAAAAGGCTATATTGAAGTTGAAACACCGATGATGCATATTGAAGCTGGAGGTGCTTTAGCAAAGCCTTTCAAAACTTATCATAATGCTTTAGATTTGACATTATATTTAAGAATAGCTCCCGAATTATTTTTAAAAAGGCTTATTGTAGGGGGTTTCAGCAAAGTATATGAAATAAATAGAAACTTTAGAAATGAAGGGATTTCTACTTTACATAATCCTGAATTTACTATGTTAGAATTTTATCAAGCTTATTCAGATTATAATGATTTAATGGAATTAACAAAGGATTTGTTTGAATATTTGTGCAAGAAGTTATTAGGTAAATTAACAATAGAATTTAAGGGGAATATAATTGATTTTAGCAAATGGCAGAAGCTTTCTTTAATAGATTCTATAATTGAAATAGGCGGAATTAATTCTGATGTATTAAAAGACTATGAAAAATTAATCAATTTAGCTAAAGGGATTGGGATACCAAATCCTGAATTGTTAAGTAAAGGGAAATTAATAGCAGAAGTATTTGAAAGAAAAGTTCAAGACAAATTAATAAATCCTACTTTTATAATAGATTTTCCGAAAGAAATTTCTCCATTAGCAAGGGAAAAAGAAGAGGAGCCCGAATTAGTAGAAAGATTTGAATTATTTATTGGAGGATTAGAAATAGCCAATGCATATAGCGAGCTAAATGATCCATTTGAACAAAAAAGAAGATTTCAGCAACAACTTCTTCAAAGGGAGAAAGGCGAAGAGGAAGCTCATGTTATGGATATGGACTATGTAGAGGCTTTAATGCAAGGAATGCCACCGACGGCAGGCGAAGGTATAGGTATTGACCGATTGACAATGCTGTTTTGCGATGTTCATTCTATTAGGGAAGTAATTTTGTTTCCCCTAATGAGACCGAAGAGCGTATAGAATGTATAGAGTTTATAGAGTTTGTAGAGTTTATAGAGTTGAGAGTTCCACAATTTCTTA
>CAYREJ010000350.1:0-1706 GCA_964423235.1 uncultured Acidobacteriota bacterium
AAAGCTTGCAGAATTAATTAAAAGTTTAACAGAAAAATTAATTAAATTTGAAAATGCAAGGAAAAATGTCATTTTTGAAAGTGATTTGATGCTTGAATTAAATAAATTTAATAGCAAATATTTTCCATCGCCAGAATATAAAAGCAAAGTAATGAAAAATGAAATTGATGAAAAATCATATGCTAAGGATAAAGAAGAAGAATTTTTAATTATTTACGAAAAGATATTAAAAAAATATGATTTAAAAATTTTGCAAGATAATAATCAGACTTTTATGGATAAATGGTTTTTACTTCCTGTAAGAGAGGAGATTGATTATTTATTACAAGAAATCAATAAAATTGAAGATAATAGTATAAAAAAAATCCTAATGATAATTCTAAGTAGAACTGCTCGTTCTTGTAGAGCTACTACTCATTCTGATTTAGCTACCTTAATGAATCCCGTTTCAAAGATTTACTACTGTAAAAAGCATAGCAAAATATGCAAGCCGATATATTCAATAAGAAGCTGGTGGCAGACATACTCTATTGATACTATTAAGAGATTGGAGCAATTTAGCAAAATCAGAACGGAAACATTTCAGATATGTCTTGAAGGGGATAGCAGAACTATTAATATTTATGAAGAATTAAAAAAAATAAATCCAAACTTTGCAGAATTGCTATTAAAAAAAAGAATCAAAGGAATATTTTCAAGTCCTCCATATGTTGGGCTTATTGATTATCATGAGCAGCATGCTTATGCTTATGAAATCTTTAGCTTTAAGAGAAAAGATGAGTTAGAAATAGGTCCCCTTTATAAAGGCTCAGGAATACAAGCAAAAGAGGAATATATTAAAGCAGTTTCGGAAGTCTTAATTAATTGCAAAAAATATCTTCAAAAAGATTATGATATTTTTATTGTAGCTAATGATAAATTTAATCTTTATCCAAAAATTGCAGAATTATCCGGATTAAAAATTATTAATGAATTTAAGCGTCCAGTATTAAATAGGGTAGAAAAAAACCGCAATTGCGCTTATACAGAATCTATCTTCCATTTGAAGGAAAAGTAATTTGATTTTAAATAAAAATTATAAGCTCCTTATAGAAAATATAATTGAGAAATCTTTGAGAGAAAAATTTAAATCTTATCATCCTGAGACTAGCAACATGCCTTTTCATTATAGGTTGCTTGGAAAAGATAAAATGGCATTATTTTCTTTCATTCATTCTTTAAATACCACTTTTGGAACTTCAATATTTGAACCTATTGCGGAAGCTATAGCTTTGCTAAAGTTTCCTATAGCTAAAAGACAATATATTTTAGATAGCAAGATAAGCGAAAAGGCTCAAATTTAACTTCAAAATATTATAAATGAAATAAGCTATTGCAAGGTCCCTAATTATTTTTCATTCTTATCTTGCTATTCCATACAATCCTTATGAGCCTGCGCCATACGAAAGATGGACACTGAAAAAGATATTAGATTTAAAAGAAGAATTAAAAGTTGCCAATGAATTTTGGGATTTTCTTGGAGGATATGGAACTTATACAGAATTGCTTATTTGCTTTGAAAGAGTGGGAATAAGATTAAAGCCTGAGATAGATAAATACTTTGAATCTTTTTAACCACAGAGAAGGTATCACAAAGCTCACAAAATTTTTTCCCACAATATATCTTTTCATAATATTTCTTTGAGCTTTTAGTGCTTTCTTTTGCG
>CAYREJ010000351.1:0-1650 GCA_964423235.1 uncultured Acidobacteriota bacterium
TTATAATAATTATTATATATTTTTAAATTAAGTAGATTTTCTCTTCTATATTTAACATATTTCTTTATTTTATCATCTATTGCAAATTTATTCTCACTTACATAGTGAAAATATTTCCTATATCTTTCCGGAACATTCTCTATCTCTTTTTTATCATATATCCCAAACTTTGCCTCTTTCAGAGCTTCATCATTTATATCACTGGCATCTATGGAAACTTGCACTCCTGAAGCATCAAAATTCAAATCTTCTACTATCATTGCAATTGAATAAGCTTCTTCTCCTTTAGCACATCCCATACTCCATATTTTTAAACGCAGATATTTCTTTTCCTTTATTGTAGCCAAATAATTCTCTATATAATTGAATACTTCTTCATTCCTAAAAAAGCTCGATACATTTATTGTCAAATACCTTATTAAGCTATTTATCTTCTCAGGATTATTCATTAAATACTTATAATAATCTTCTACATTCCTAATACCTTCTGAATTCATCGCAATATTCATTCTTCTTTCTATTAAATTTGCTTTGTAAACATTTATGTCTAATCCACATATATTCGAAATTAAATCTGCAATTTTACTATAATTATCACGCTTACTTTCTTTTAAGTCTCCTTCCAATTTTGTTGTCAACAATAATGAACCAGCTTTCAAATTCAACAAAAAATTTTAACATAATCTTCATTCATAAGTCAAATTATATGCAATGGTGAGCACGAAATGCTAAATCTGATCATTCCATTCCCTCATGATTAACCAACTTAATCCCATTCCTATTTATCAATTCTTTCACAATATGGGATTGCAATGCTTTTAACTCAATTTCCCTACTTTCTTTCAATTTTGTTGGCATTGAAATTAAGTCATAGCAGTATCCAGGATGGCACATTAATTCAGTAGTTCCAAAGGGTAAGCTTTTTATAACTTCTATTAATATTTCCTCATTTAATTGCCCTGTATAACTAAAACCAAAAAAATGATTAGGAAACCTTATACTATTTTCAATTAAGTATTTTTTCATTCGCTTTTGCCTAACAAAAAGACTTCTATTAATAAATCTTTTGATTTTATTTTTTTTAAATTTATTTTTTATTTTTATTGAATCATAAGGAATACGAATGACTCTTATATTAAACTCTAAAGCTAATTGAATAATAATTTTGAATAAAGGCATAAAAAGATGCAAGTGTTTATGGGTATCCAAGTGGGATGGTTTAATACCTTTTTGAATTACTTTTTGAATTTGATTCCTCAATTCAGCTTTTGCTTGCTGAAGAGAAACAGGGAATAAAATAAACCGTTGAATAATAGTAGAGGGAGAGTGGTAGAAAGTGGAATTTCTATTGACTAAGAAAGGGACTTGTCCTTTAGGCAATGTAGGTTTGGTATTAGTTAATGTTAAATGAACTCCAACAGATAAATTAGGAGCTTCTTTTAATTTTTCAAAAGCATCATCAAAATATTCAGCTGAAGCCATTATAGAGCAACTGGTTATAATACCATTTTTATATCCGTCAATAATGCCTCTATTGATGGCTTCAGAGAAGCCAAAATCATCTGCATTAATAATTAATTTTTTTTCTTGCATAAGATATTATATTTTATAAAGTATCTAATATTTTAAAAGAACCATATGCTACCCCAG
>CAYREJ010000352.1:0-1612 GCA_964423235.1 uncultured Acidobacteriota bacterium
ATAGAAAAAAGTTTGTGTGCTTTGTGATAACTTTGTGTCCTTTGTGGTTAAAAAATATAAGCAATAAATAGAATAAGGTAGCCTCAAAGCAATAATTTTGGAAAAAATTGACTAATTCCTTTGATAGGTAAATGAGCAGTTTTCCACTTCTTACTTCTCACTTTTCACTTCTAAACCTTCGCCGGTTGCTAATTCTTTAAGGTAAAGAGAATTAGAATCTGATAAAGAAGACAAAGAACCTGTGAATGCAAATTTTCCATTTTCTAATAAAAAGAATTGGCAATTTGGGATACCAGTTTTTATCTCTTTATAATGAATTAAAGAATTATTTACTTCTGCTTTTAAAGTTGCAAGGAGAACCGCTTCTTCAAATTGATTTGTAATGATTAGGGAAGTGATATTGCGAATATCCCTTAATTTGATAATAATTTTTAAAATTGACCTCGAGATAATAGGATCTAATCCCGCTGTAGGATCATCATAAAGTAATATCTTTGGGTAAGATATTAGTGCTCGTGCAATGGCTACTCTCTTTTTCATCCCTCCACTTAATTCGGCTGGAAATTTATCAATTGCCTCTTCTAACTCTACCCACCTTAAAACTTCTCTTACTCTTCTTTCAATTTCTTCTTCATCTAATTTTTCTCTTTCATATAATGGATAAGCTACATTATCCCTAACTGATAATGAATCAAAAAGGGCACTTTCTTGGAATATTATCCCCATTTTCTTTCTAATATTATTTAAATCTTCTTCCTTTAATTCAACTATATTAACTCCCTCTATGATAATATTGCCCTTTTGAGGCTTGATTAGACCAGCGATTAGCTTAAATATTGTTGATTTTCCTGAAGCATTCTCGCCTAATATAATCCCCATTTGCCCTTCATAAATCTTAAAGGATAACCCCTTTAATATCTCCTCTTCTTCATAAGAGAAATAAATATCTTCACATTCAATTATAGCTTCCATAATTATATGTATTGTTTATATAAGCTAATAAGTTCTTTTAAATCATCATCAATGAATTGGGGCTTAATATCTAAATTAGATTCGTTATTTAAGATGTATAAAAGGTCATCAATATTTTTAATAATATATCCTATTTTATTGAATTCAATATATTCTTTAATTTGCTTGAAATTACCTGATATAACCTTTAATCCAGCTGCTATATAATCAAAAACTTTACAAGGTAAGTAAGCATTGAAAAATTCTAACCTTTCATAGTCTTCGGAAGGAGGAATTAAACCATAATCATACTGGCTTAATTCATAAATCAAATCTTTATACCCTACAATGCTATTATGTAAATAAAAGTTTGGAAATTTACTAAATTCTTCAATTTTAGATAATACCTTTTTATTTTTTATGATGGGATAAAGATGCAGTTGTATATTCTTTTGGCAAATTTCATAAAGGAAATTCAAAGAACCTTCATTTAAATGTCCATGAAAAACAATCGTGGCTTTGCCAGTTTCTTGTGATAGTTTAGGTTTATATTTTTCCGGAACCCAAGTGCTTAATGGTGCATTTCTTAAAACCAACATTTTTTTTTCGCAATTATATTTGTTTTTAATTATGTTTAAAGATGCCGCAGAATCAAAAGATA
>CAYREJ010000353.1:0-1612 GCA_964423235.1 uncultured Acidobacteriota bacterium
TTCTCCACTTTAGCACCAGATCTCCAAGAACATCCATTAGCATCAATTTGCTCGGTGCAATATAAATCTGGATTTGATGAAGGAATAATATCATAATTGAAAGTAGTGATAAAATCAGTAGCTGAATTTCCGGGATCAGGTAATTTTATGCTTTTAATCCTTTCTAGCTTATCATAGCAATATTCGGTAGTATTTCCTAAAGGGTTAGTAATTAATTCTTTTTTAAAGCAATTATCTTGATTATAAATATATAAATAAGTATAAGTAGGCTTTTGATTATCTTCATTATTAGGAGGATAGACAATAGATTGAATTTCTCCATTAGAGAAATAAGTGTAGATGGTTTCAGCTCCGGAGGCATCTTTTGAAATATGAAGCAAACCGTCGGGATAATAACTATATTCAGCAACTTTTTGGCAATACTGAGGATTAATAAAACAATCATTTGTCTTAGGAGCATAATTATTATTGGGGTCAGCTTCAATGCGATAAATAGCTTTAAGAGTCCAATCGGGATTATTAGCATCATTTAAATAATATTCATATTGCCAGCTTTGGAAGCCAGCCGGAGCTAATATCTTCTTTAATTTAATTGGTAAGCCATAAGAATCAAGATAATAATCATATTGCCAAACTAATTCCTGAGAAGGATTGCAGCTGGAGGAAGGCTGGCAAGTATTATCAAAAGGGCAAGCATTCCTTACTATTGATTGAAGCGCACCATTTTCTTCATTATAAACATAGCGAGTATAATTATTATTTTCATCCTTATAATAGACTAATCTATTATTCTTATAACAATATTTCTGAAAATTTCCTAATGGATCTTCTATTGATTTTATGAATCCGGTTTCTGTATCTACTATTAATTTAAATTTATTACCATTTACCTTCTTTTCAATATAGGAACAATAGCCAATAGCATTCTGAGAGCATCCATAATAATTGGTAAACTCTAATACTCCTTCTTCATTAATAATTTTATTTACTTTCCATCTAAATGAAGGACTACTATCTTCATTATAATATTCTATATTAGCTATTTCTCTTGATGTATAATCTTTAACAGAAACTAATAAAGAAGGTCTATGCTTAATATGATTTGAATCCGGGAAATAATATTTTTCATAAACCCATTGAGGATTAGAAGAAAAATTGTTTTCTACTCTTGATAATCTCGGATATAATCCTTGAAGCCCTATTAAATAATCATCATCAAAATCATAAGCATAATATACTAATTCTGTATCATAATAATAATACCAGCTTCTACCGTAATTATCTGATATTTCATAAACTAATCCATATAAGCTTGGTTCAGTAAGATAAGATATATTAATATAAACTCCATTAGAACTCCATTTGCTAGCATTATAAATATTATAAGGAGCTATATCTCCTTTATTTTCATTGCTAATATCGGAATATTGATAAATCCAACAATTATCGTAAAAATCGCATTCCGCTTTCAAATATCCTCTTAAGCTAAATTGATTATTAAATTTTTGTTCTTTGAAAAATAAATACTTTTTTTCTTCTTTATAATCAATTAAAATATAATAACATTCATTTAATTCAGGAATAGTTTTAGAAACTAATATCATATTTTTTT
>CAYREJ010000354.1:0-1607 GCA_964423235.1 uncultured Acidobacteriota bacterium
CCAAAATCATAGAATATAATATCATAACCTAAAAATTATTGTCAATAGATTTTTTATTTTTTCATCTTGAATTGACTTTTTTTTATCTCTTTTATATGATAATTTGCAGAGTATAAAATGAAAAAGAAAAAGGTTTTAATAGCAGATGATTCTAAAACTTTTTTGCTATTGGAGGAGTTGCTTTTATCTAATCTTTCTTTTGAAGTGCTCAAAGCTTATAATGGAATTGAAGCCTTTCAAATAACAAACAAAGAAAAACCTGATTTAATTCTATTAGATATAAATATGCCGGAAATGGATGGAATAGAGTGTTGTCGGTTATTAAAAAGCAGTGTTCATACTAAGCATATTCCTGTTATAATAGTAACTTCTCATCAAGAAATAAAACAAGATTGCTTTAAAGCAGGATGTGATGATATTATTATCAAGCCGATTAACAATAGAAATCTTATTTCCTTAATTAAAAAATATTTATAATAAATTATATGAACACAACGAGAATCAAAAAAATTATCTCCGCAAAGATTTCTATTGTTTTTTTACTCTTAATTCTTTCTTATTGCGCTAAGCCTACTGTTTATCATGGAAAAGAAATAGGAGGAGGGTTAAATATATTATCTATTCAAGATGAGATATCCCTTGGAGAACAAGCTTCACAAGAAATAGATAAGACAATGCCTATTCTTAGGGATGAAGAAATTAATAATTATGTTCAATCATTGGGAAATAAATTAGCTAAAGCATCAATAGCTCCACAATTTCCATACAGCTTCAAAGTAATTAATGACAATACAGTAAATGCTTTTGCATTGCCGGGGGGTTTTATTTATCTTCACAGAGGGTTATTAGAGAAAGTTGAAAATGAAAGCGAATTAGCAGGGGTGCTATCTCACGAAATAGGACATGTTATTGGGCGCCATGGAGCTAAAATATGGTCAAGAATGATTCTTCTTAGTGGTATAGCAATCGTTGCTACTGAATCTATTCCGGAAAAACATAAAAAATGGAAAGCTGTTGCAGAAATAGGAGGTGGTTTTACTCTACTTTTTACACAATTAAAATATTCCAGAAATGCAGAAAGAGAAGCTGATTTTATAGCTGTTCATTTAATGCAAGAAGCCGGTTATAATCCGATTGGGATGGTAACTCTTTTTGAAAAATTTAAGAAAATGAGCAAAAGAGAACCATCAAAATTCCAAACCTTCTTTTCAACTCATCCTTCTCCCACTGAAAGAATCGTAAACACAGAAAAAGAAATTAAAAATATCCCTCCAAATTCAAACCTCATAATTAATTCTGATGATTTTAAAAACATGAAGGCTCATCTTTCTGATTTACCGCCAGAAAAATAATTTGAGTTTATAGAGTTTATAGAGTTGAGAGTTTATAGAGTTCCACTAATTCTACCTACTCGCATTAATAGACTCTTTGAGAAGGCATTATCGATTTTTATTATTAGCGTAACTATTTATAACTCTTCATACGCGATTCTAGTTTATAGAGTTGAAAGCTTAGGGTTATACAATTTCGTATGCTTTAATGATAAAATGGTAATAAATTGTGGAACTCTCAACTCTATAAACTCTACAAACTCTACAAACTCTATT
>CAYREJ010000355.1:0-1602 GCA_964423235.1 uncultured Acidobacteriota bacterium
TAAGAAATTCTGTGTTCTTCTGTGAAATTCTGTGGCTGAAATCTTGTGATAATCTATGTAATCTCATGGTTTAATTTTAAACGATATTTTCTTATGAAGGATGATAACCATTTTAATTAGTTCTTTGGTGAAAACTGACTAATTATATTAGATACAAATCTTTGTTCAATTCTAACTGATAATTGAGAGAGAGAAGTGAGAGTTAGCAAGTTAGAGATTTTTTAACTTGCTAACCTCTCACTCTCACTTATTGCTTACATTTTTTAACCACAAAGGACACAAAGTTAGAACAAAGCGCGCAAAGTTTTTGCTATGAAATTTTTGTTCTTTGTGGTTTCTTAATATTTTAGTATTAAAGAAAGAAAAGGTAATTTAATTTTTTTTGCTCAGCATGCCATCTATTAAGCGCAAAGCAGAAGTAATTCTTAACAATTTTCTATTTTTAAATTGAATAGCTTGAAGGTCATCTTGAGGTGGCTGCTCCGATCGTATTAGAGTTTGGAATTTTTCTAATTCGAACTTAAGCTGTTTAATATCTTGATGGGAAAATCTTTTAAGATGGGCTGAAGTTAAAAGAATGTATCCTTCGACAATATCTTTAGCCATCGCATAAGGGCTGCCTCCCATAAATGAACCCATTTAAATCACCTCTCAACTATTAAAGAAATTTGGTGGACGGTACCAGATTTGAACTGGCGACCCCTACCGTGCGAAGGTAGTGCTCTCCCGCTGAGCTAACCGCCCATATAATTAATTTTTTTCCAACTATTGCTCTTTCTCTAATATTACTACTTCTATTTTCCCTTTCAATTCTTTAGCAAATTTTTCTGCATCATTTTTTGAACCTACAATGGCTCCATAATGCATTGGAATAGCTATCTCAGGTTTAATATCTAAAGCTGCTTTTACTGCTTCATCAGCAGTCATTACATAAGTTCCCGAAACCGGCAATAAAGCAATATCTACTTTAAATGTCTTCATTTCCGGAATATAATCAGTATCGCCAGCTATATAAATCCTTTTACCTGATACAGTGAAAATAAATCCAACCCAACCATTTTCTTTCGGATGAAAAGGTTTATTTGTATTATATGCTGGGACTGCTTCAATCTCAATTCCATCAATTTTTATTTTATCTCCCGGCTTTATAATTTTTATATTGCCACTTAACTTTGAAGCTGAATCCTCAGTAGTAACAATAACAGTATTATCGGTCTGGATCTTTTTCACATCTTCCGGAGAACAATGATCAAAATGAGAATGGGTTATTAAAATTATATCTGCTTTATCTTTCTTCTTTAATTCATAAGGGTCTGTAAATATAACTTTTTCCCCAATAATCTTAAAACAATCATGTCCTAACCAATGAATGTTTTTAATCATTTTCTTTGCCTCCTTTGAATTTAATATATTAAAAGAAAAAAGCAATATGCTTATAAATATCATTAACTTTTTCATAAAAACCTCCATAATTTTTTAATCCTCATCATTATATCAATTTTTTAAAAAAAAAGCTATCTCATCGTTTGCATCTGGTTAATTTTCTCCAAAATTATTGCTTTGAGAGCACCTTATTCTATTTATAGTTTATATTTTTTAACC
>CAYREJ010000356.1:0-1584 GCA_964423235.1 uncultured Acidobacteriota bacterium
AAAAATTGAAAATTTAAAAAGGATTAGATTTGTAACATCTCATCCCAAAGATTTTGATGTTGATGTAATTAATGCGATAAGGGATAACCCAAAGATTTGTACTTTGATTCATTTGCCGGTTCAATCCGGTTCCAATAAGATACTGGAGCGAATGAGGAGAGGCTATACGAGGGAAGAATATTTAGAAAAAATACGAAAACTAAAAGAAGCAGTCCCGCATGCTGCAATTTCTACGGACATAATTGTCGGCTTTCCAGGGGAAACAGATGAAGACTTTCAAGAAACGCTCAATTTAATTGAAGAAGTTAAATTTATAAGTATGTTTTCATTTAAATATTCTTCACGCCCGTACACAAAAGCATTAAAATTTGGAGATGATGTTCCTGAAGAAGTAAAAGAAGAAAGGTTAATTAAGCTTCAATCCTGTCAAAAGGAGATCCAATATAAATTATTTTCAGAATTCGTAGGAAAAGAAAAAGAAGTTTTAATAGAGGGATTTAGTCAGAGAGATGATAATGAATTAGCAGGAAGGACGGTTGAAAACATTGTAGTGAATTTTGCAGCGGATAAAGAATATTTAGGAAAGATAGCTAAAATAAAAATTAAAGAAGCTTTTTCAAATAGCTTAAGAGGAGAGCTGATAGAAGTTCTTGACTAATGAGAGGTGAAAACTTATTATTATATACTAAAATAGCATATTGCTGTGGAGGCATTAAGATGGAAATAGAAATGAAAATTAAAGGACTAATGCTTGATCCCATCAGCAATATTCCAATCATTATCCTCGTAGACACAAAAGGAGAAAAAGCATTACCTATTTGGGTAGGCGTTTTTGAAGCTAATGCAATTGCTTTACAAATGGAAAATATACCCACTCCTCGTCCAATGACTCATGATTTATTAAAGAATATATTATATGGCTTGAATGCAAAAGTAAAAAAAGTAGTTGTTAACGATTTGCACGACAATACTTTTTATGCTCTAATATTTGTTGAAGTAAATGGAAAAAAGATCGTTTTTGATTCAAGACCAAGCGATGCTATTGCCTTAGCTCTCCGGTTGAGTGCCCCAATATATGTAGAAGAGGAAGTAATCAATAAAGCTAAAAGCATAGAGATTAATAAAGAAGCAGCTGATCCGGAAGCTTTACAAAGATGGTTGGAAAATTTGCGACCGGAAGAATTGGGAAAATACAAAATGTAAGTAAAACTCAAAGTAAAATTTTTTATGAGATAGCGGTAATGGAGTGCTATAGCAAAAATAAGTTATAATCAATTTCAATAGCATTTCATTACTGAATCAAGTTCTTTTTAATTTCACTGATTTTATCGTTCACTAATCTTGTGGTTTAAATTTTTAACCACGAGATTATCACAAGATTTTTTTCATGTTAATTTTATCTATTTTTAATCTTGTGTTAATCCTGTGTAATCCTTTGGTTTTAATATGCAATCATAAAATTAACACATATTAACATAAAATAAGGGAAACTCATAGCAATAATTTTGAAAAAAACTAACCAATTACCAATTTGCTTTCTATTCTTTATCTCCTCATTTAAGTATCAACCTAAATTGGGATGCT
>CAYREJ010000357.1:0-1577 GCA_964423235.1 uncultured Acidobacteriota bacterium
ACTAACGGATTACGAATTTAAACTAATTAAAAGTCATTGATTCGTTAATTCGTTAGTCTGCTAATTAAATCCTAATAACAACAGGTAAAACCATTGGTCTACGTTTAGTCTTGAAAAATAAAAATTCCCCAATTCTATCACGTAAATTATTTTTTATAAAATCAATATCTATACGTCTGTTAGCCAAAGTTATTTGTTCAACAATATTAATCGTTCTTTTTCTGGCTTCCTTTAAAAATTCCTTTGATTCTTTTAAATAGATAAATCCTCTGGAAATTATATCAGGGCTACCCTTTACTTTTCCTGTTGCGGAATCTACTACCACTATTATAACAAAAATCCCATCTTTTGAAAGCAATTGCCTATCTCTTAACACTACTTCACCAACGTCGCCAACGCCTAATCCATCAACTAAAATATAATTGGAAGGCACGGTCTTTTTTTCCCTCCAAATTCTATCTTTATCTAAATGAACAATCCAACCATTTTCAGCAATTATAATATTTGATTTCTTAATGCCTAAGCTAATTGCTAAATCGGCGGCAGCAATGAGCATTGAATAATAACCATGGATAGGCATAAAGAATTTAGGCCTTAATAATCTAATCAATTCTTCTAAGTCTTCCTGTTGGCCATGCCCACCAGCGTGAATATCCATCAATTTATAATGAAAAACTTGGGCGCCTCGTCGATAAAACTCATCCTTAACAATTTGCACACTTCTTTCATTACCTGGAATAACCGAAGAAGAAAAAATTATAGTATCGCCACTTTTTATATTTATATATTTATGTTCACCGCTAGCAATTTTCATTAATGCTGCATTACTTTCACCTTGAGCGCCTGTGGCTAAAATTGTAATCTGATCATCCGGATATTCAGCCATATGTTTAATATCTATAATGGTTTTTTTATCAATCTTTAAGTATCTCAATTGTCTAGCAATTTCTATATTTGATTTCATACTATAACCTTGAATAATTATCTTTCTGTTGTACTTTTCTGATAAAGAAATAATTTGTTGAATTCTATTTAATAAAGAAGAAAAAGTCGCTGCGATAATTCTTCCTTTGGCTTTCTTAAATATAAAATCTAAATTTTCATAAATTTCAGATTCTGATATTGAATGTCCTATTTCTTCAGCGCCTGTAGAATCAACCATTAAAAGATCAATTCCCTCAGTTCCTATTTGTTCAAGCCTTCCTATATCAACTGGCTTATCATTTAAAGGATTAGGGTCAAATTTAAAATCGCCGCTATAAAAGATATCTCTGCCGCCAATATTTATCTTTATTGCTAAGGAATCTGGTATATTATGATTCATATGAATGAAATTAAGTGTAAAAGGACCAACCATAATTTCCGAACCATCTGATACTTCTATTATTTCCAATTCTTTAAGCCCTTTAAACTCGAGTTGTCTTTTCATAATAATACCCTTAGTTAAAGGTGCAGCATAAAGAGGCGGATAGCCCAATTTTTCTATTAAATAAGGAATGGCACCGATATGGTCATAATGACCATGAGCAAAAAATATGCCAAGGATATCTTCTTTTTTATCTATTAAATAGCTGACG
>CAYREJ010000358.1:0-1557 GCA_964423235.1 uncultured Acidobacteriota bacterium
CGGTGGATTAAAAGCCGGTATGGGTTATTGCGGATGCCGTACGATCCCAGAACTTCAAAGTAAAGCTAAGTTCATAAAAATTACTCCCGCTGGCTTAAAAGAAAGTCATGTCCACGATGTTATCATTACCAAAGAAGCTCCTAATTATCGTTTAGATTAATAACTGCTATAATATAACCGAGTTAAGGCAAGATTTTTTGCAATATTCCATATTTGCCTAAAGAATTAAAATGAAATCAGGCTTCGCTGCTATTATAGGAAGACCAAATGTAGGTAAATCTACTTTATTAAATTCTCTGTTAGGAAGTAAAATCACTCCCGTTTCCCCTAAACCTCAAACTACAAGAATAAAAATCAGCGGCATCCTTAATCTGCCAGAAGCTCAAATAATTTTCTGGGATTGCCCCGGCATCTTTCAAACTAAAGATTCTTTCAATAAAAAATTAGTCCTCATCGCTCTCTCTTCCCTTAAAGATATTGATATTGTTCTTTGGATGATTGATTCTACTAATCCATATCATAAAGATGATAGTTTCATTCTTTCACACTTTATTAATCTGGAAAAAAAATTTAAACGAATAATTACTTTCCTACTCATTAATAAAATAGATAAAATTAAAAAAGATGAAATTATCGATATAATAAATTATTATAAAGATAAATTTAGTTTTGACGAAATTATTCCTATATCAGCTCTCAAAGGCATTAATATCCCAGAACTAAAAGAAGCTATTATTAAGTATCTGCCAGAGGGTCCTAAATATTTTGAAGATAACCAAAGAACTGATACCCCTGAAAAATTGCTTCTGTCTGAATTCATTAGAGAAAAAATCTTCCTTTATACTCATCAGGAGATTCCTTATTGCTCAGCAGTCATAGTAAATGAGATTAGAAAAATTGAAGAGAAAAATATGCTATATATTCAAGCTGATATATTAGTTAACAAAAATTCACTTAAGAAAATTTTGGTCGGTAATAAAGGAAAAATGATTAAAAAAATAGGCACCTCTGCAAGACAAGATATTGAAATTTTCTTAAAATCTCAAAAGGAATTCAATAAAAATGTTCCTGATAAGGTTTACTTAGACCTTTTTGTTAAAGTCAGAGAAGATTGGAAAGAAAGCCCGTATATATTGCAGAATATAGGCTTATCTTAGCTATACTTATTAAACCACAAGATTACACAAGATTTACACAAGATTAATTTAATAGAAAAGAAATTTTGTAATAATCTGTGAAATCTCCTGGTTACAAATTAAACCACAAGTTTTGATTATTTATAAGAGTATCATTGTAAAAGGCTTCATAAAACCAACCAAGCAATTCTCTACTTCTTTTCATTAATGATTTATAAGGTTCAAGAAAATAAAAATAAGCAAATGCAGGAGTCGTTGCATCTTCTGCTCTTGCAATTTTTGCTTTATTATTTATCAATGCTCTTGACGCATATTTAGATACAGGATATTTCTGCTCCTTTGTGTGAGATACAAATTCTCATTATCTAGTGTTAATCTTAAAATCAAATAGATATGTGGGGGAAGTCACGGGTTATGGGTC
>CAYREJ010000359.1:0-1526 GCA_964423235.1 uncultured Acidobacteriota bacterium
CGGCAATATTTATATACAGCTCTGGTAAATAAAAATAATTGATTAAAGGATAATTATTAGCAATTAAAAAGTAGCTTTTAAGCTATAATTTAATTTTGTTCTATATATCCATATTTTATAAGAGCCTTTATCCAACGAGCAGCATTTCTTTTAGTTGCTAGCTCTTCATAATTTTTTTTAGGCTCATAATATGGTTTTCTGTATTTAAGCACTGAAAATATAACCCTTAAAATTTTATGGGCCAGTGCCATTATAGCCCTCTTATGTCCCCGCCTAATAAGAAGGCTTTTGTAGTAAGATTCAAATTGTGTTCCTTTGCATCGGCATGCTGCATTTGCTATTTCGCAAAGAACCTTCCTTAATGGTTTGGAACCTTTTCTTATCCTCGCAGACTTTCTCTTTCCCCCACTTTCATTGTTTCCAGGACAAACTCCTGCCCATGAAGCAAGATTAGATGCTTTATTAAATTGATCCATATTGCAACCGATCTCAGCAATCACTGCAGCTGCGCTTATCTCATCTATACCAGGAATAGTTTGCAATAATTGCCACTCTTCTTTATAAGGCTCAATACTTAATAAAATCTCTTCGCTTAATTTGGTCAATTTTCTTTCTAGCCATTCAATATGCTTGATCATCTCACTTAGCAAAAATTTCTTATCTTCATCTAAATTCCCATCAATTGATCTTGCAATTTCTAATGTATCTGCTTTGAGCCTTTTACCGCTACCTTCGGCAATTTCAAATATAGTCTTTTTACCTTCTAACAGATCCTTTAAAATTAATGAACCTGAAAATCCAAATACATCGCTTGCAACACAGCTAAGTTTAATTCCTGCTGATTCAAGAACTTTTATAACTCTATTCTTCTCTGCTTGGTATTGTTTCAAAATTGCCATCCTATACCTTGTCTTCATTCTTAAATTTCTTAAACCCTTAGATGGAATAAAGCTTGGTTTCAAAAGACCACATCTTAAAAGCTCAGCTAACCACTCACTATCAAGAATATCTGTTTTTCTGCCAGGAACATTCTTCATATTCTTTGCATTCACTATGTTTACTTTTAATTCTTCATTTAATATATCATATATAGGTGACCATAATACTCCTGTGCTTTCTATAGCAGCAGATTGGCATTTTTCTTTTTTTAACCAATCCTTTAGCTTAAGAATATCTTCTTTAAAGGTACCAAACTCCTTTGTCTTTTTATTAACTTTTCCATATTTATCTTCTTTCAACAAAGTAGCTGTTATGAATTTCTTATGCACATCAAGACCACAACATGTTTTTAAAATTGGTGAAATCATTTTTACCTCCTTTGATTTTATGATATTATATTAGTATGGAGAAAAGAGATGGCAGGTTACTCCGTTTTACACTCCCTATATTCTGGGAGGAAAAAGTTGCTATACGTCCACAAAGGGACAAGCGGGGATATTTCTCGGAGTATCCCATGATCAGATTGCTAAACGGAGACAATCTGCTCCAACTGGTCATCGATCTGTAAGCCATTCTTTTCTCCATAT
>CAYREJ010000360.1:0-1516 GCA_964423235.1 uncultured Acidobacteriota bacterium
ATGTAAGGCAATTTTTTAATCTCTTCTTTAAAGTCTATTTTTGGTTCATCCTGTTTTATTATCTCAAAAGTTGCATCTTGAAATATCGTCCTCTGCTTTAATCCGAGCTTTTCTTTTATGGTTGGTAAAAAATCATCATTTATTTCATATCCGATAGAATTTCTGCTCAGATTTTTGGCAGCTAAAGATGTGGTGCCACTACCAAGAAACGGATCAAGAACAGTATCACCCAAGAAACTAAACATTTTAATGAGGCGCCTCGGTAACTCCTCAGGAAACATAGCTAAGTGTTTATCTTGTTTTTCGCCAGGAAAGTTCCAATGGCCTGTGAAATATTGATTCCATTCTTCGTCCGTCAATTTTGACTTTTCTTTTATTTCTTTGCTTACTTTTGCAGGATTACCATATTTTTTAAAAATCAATATGAATTCATAATCCAATTTAAGAATCCCATTTCTTGGATAGGGGTAAGAACCCATCACAGTTGCTCCGCCAGTCGTGTGGCAGGTAGTAACTTTCTGCCAGATGATTGCCCCCATATAATCAAATCCTGCACTCTCACAAAACTTGATAATCTCTGTTCTTATCGGAATAACCTTATACCTTCCATAGTAAACAGAACGGGCGAATTGATCACCGATATTTATGCACAAACGGCAACCTTTATGCAAAACCCTGTGGCATTCATTCCAAATAAGGTTTAGATTATTGATATACTCCTCATAAGTATCATTGAATCCTATCTGTTTTCCATTACCATAATCTTTTAATTGCCAGTACGGCGGAGAGGTAATGATAAGATGGACAGATTCATTTGCTACCTCTTTCATCCATCTTGAATCGCCAATTATTATCTTGTGCCAAGTTTTCATATCATTATCACCTCTCCACTTTCCAAAAGATGGCTATCAAAATTATGTTTTCCTCCGATTTATAATAATGGCATTTTGCCTTGCTTTGCCATTTCATAAAAGATAGATTTTCCTATTTCTAAACATTTTGAACTCTTCTTAACTGTCATTATTTCAGAAATTGCTTCCTTAATAGATTAAACTCCTTTTTACTTGGCAAAGTTTATCATTGCTTAATATCACATAATAATACAACAAATAAAATCTAAAAGTCAAATATTCAAATGGTTTATACACGCCTCGTCTATAGCCCCTTGGCTCTTTCCTATATCCAAGAGACGGAAGGGAAAGAAGAGCTATAATCTTTCTTTGAGCCCTTAGTGCTTCTTTTGTGCTCTTTGTGATTTTAATTTATTTCACCACAAAGGATACAAAGCTATCACAAAGCACACAAAGCCTTCATTTTAGAAAATTCTCTTTATTTTGAGAAAGATTGAATAATATAAGCAAATAGCAAAAATAAATCTTCATCATTTCTTTATGTTCTTTGTGGTTCTATATTTTATATAATTTTATATAGATGTTATAGCATCCTCTATGTTTAATTATCACAATTGAAGGTTGAAAGCATTCACGAGGAATTTAGCCATTTGAGCTCTTGAGAC